>JAADFV010000191.1 GCA_013152695.1 Chloroflexota bacterium
AGATTGGCCGCGGCTAGTTCCAGCGCCTCTTCACTGCTATCGATATTCGTGACGTGGCGGGCACTCGCGGCCAAGGCATGGACGGCAAAAGCACCAGTGTAGCTGAAAGCATTGAGCACCTGGGCATCGCCGCAATAAGAGGCCACAGCAATGCGGTTTTGTGCCTGGTCCAGATAGAATCCGGTCTTCTGCCCACTGCGTAAATCAACCAAAAAGCGCTGATCCCCCTCTGTGATCGTCACCCGTCCCCTCGGTACTTCGCCCCAAAGGACGCCCTCACTGGGGGGCAGTCCTTCCTTTTTGCGTACCGGATCATCTCGCTCGCTGATGCTGCGAGGACGGAGATAATCGGCTAAAACCTGCACTGTTTGCGTTTTGCGCCGCTCTGCTCCTGCCGTGAGGGTCTGCATGACAAGATGAGGGCCGTATTGATCGACAATCAGGCCGGGAATACCGTCGCTTTCGGCAAAGACGAGGCGTCGCGCTTCGGTTTTGGGCAGAAGCTGCTTCCGTCGTTCGATGCTGGCAACGATTCGTCGCTGCCAGAAATCTGCTCCCAGGCGCTGATTCTGCTCCCAGGCGAACACGCGGGCACGAATTTGCGAATGAGGGCTGTACTCGGCATAGGCCAGCCAGGCCCCATCGCTAGACACCACCTCCACCACCGCTCCCGCCGCGGGCTCCCCTTCTACTTTGCGAATGGCACCGCTAAAAATCCAGGGATGGCGTTGCCGCACCGGCTTGTCTTTCGCCTGACGCAAAATAATACGCCCGGCAACCATGCTGTTCATAGCTCTCTCCCCCAGGGGTTAAGTCTGATCTCATTGCTCTGTTCGCCCTCGTCCAGAAAGATGGTAAGGGCCTGACGATCATACCGGAAAGGTATCCACTTCTCGTCGATTTTGACGAGACCGGTAATGGTCGTTGGTGTACGTTCTCGCAGGCGCAAGGTGTAGGGCTCGGGATAGTGGTCACGGGCCCAGAGGACAAGGGGTTTCATGTGTAAGACCGTCGTCGTGGTACAGACAGATCTCCCAAGCAGCGGTAGCAGTGGGTGGGATACGGCAGTATTCGCTAGCGCGACCCTGTAGTAGCCACAAAATTCGTCCCTGAGCATCGACCAGCAAGGGCCACTGCGACCGGGCGAAGCGGGGAAGTTTGAGTTCAGTCATGAGGTCGGAAATGGCTTTGCTGCCCCCCAAACCCAAAATAGCGATGCGATCACCGCTTTGACGAGGTCGCACTTGTAAGGGGGCAGGAATATCGAGAGGTAGCCAAATACAATCTGGTGTGGTGGTATTTTGCCAGGGTGGAGGCTGCCCTGCTGACCACTGCACCCGTCGTGCTTGAAGGCGCCAGCCGTCATTGAGGGGGAGGGTTCCCGGCAGTGTCAGGGAGCGTGCCTGCTCGATCTGTGGGACATCGCTG
Organism: Chloroflexota bacterium; assembly: GCA_013152695.1. The sequence goes on from JAADFV010000191.1 coordinate 1,429, forward strand.
ACAATATCATCTTTCTCGCTGATATCCAGGCTATCTGCGATTAGCCAGGCCTGCAATCCTGCCACTAAGGTATAAGGCCCGCCACTCCTGCGCTTCGGATCGGATTGTAGAATGGTCAAGAGGCGTTCGCTGTGTTCCCAATTGATATTGCGAAGGTCGGGACGGAGGTGAGCAATAGCACGTCGTAGTAAAGCACGTTGGTCCCCCACAGGTAGAGCGCGGAAGGCGGCGAGGGGAAAGCGTACTCGGGTAGAGGAAGGATGAGCCAAATCCTGCCATAATCTCGCGCGATGCTGCGCCAGGGCCTCATAATCCCCTTGCAGAGCCAAAGCTGTACGGCCAATGACCCGGGTCAGACGAGGATTGATGCGCCGGAGCTGGGGTATGACTTCGTGACGGAGACGGTTACGGAAGAAGGTCGTATCGGTATTGGTCGCATCCTCACGTGGTTGTAAACCGTTTTTCTGACAATAAGCCAGGATTTGGGAGCGTGTTGTTTGTAGCCAGGGCCGCACCAGTTGCACTTGCAGGTTCTGGGGACGCTGTTCGGGAGGAATGAGGGGTAGATGCAGGCTTGCGAGAGGAGTCTTAGGCAGCATGCCGCGCAAGCCCGCCAGCCCACTCCCTCGCAACAAATGCATGAGTACAGTCTCCACCTGATCATCGGCATTGTGGCCGACGGCAATGATGCTGGCGCCTAATTCTTCAGCAACATCACCTAAAAAAGCATAACGTACCTGTCGCGCTGCCTCCTCCAGGGAGACACCCGGTTGCCGGGCCAGCTTACGTACATCCGCGCGCTCGACCGTACAGCCCAAGTTCCAGGCAGCGGCAACTTCAGCCACAAAGCGTGCTTCTGCGTCCGCCTCGGCCCGCAGGCCGTGATGGAGATAGGCTGCATGCAGATACCAGCTCTCATCCTTGGCCAGATGGCTAAGAGCGTGGAGCAACGCCAGGGAATCAGGCCCACCACTGACACCGACGACGACACGGCTTTCAGGCGGAATCAGGGTGTAATGCCGAATGAAGTGCCGAAGGTCTGAAAGAATGCTCATGTTCTGATTATACGCAGGTTAGAGTTAAACGTGTAATCAGGAAATGGTGACTTTTGGCACTCCGTCACATGACTTTGGCTTTGCTAAGATAAAACTGAACTGAGTCAATAACCACTATTTTCCTTTCCGGAGGCATATCATGAATCCCCAAACTTTACCACCCGAACCCCGCAAGCATGCTACAGCAGGCATCATCCTGATCCTCATCGGCCTGTTGATTCTGGCAGGAGAATTTATTCAAAGTGAAACCATCGGCCTGCTTTTCTTGCCCACACTCGGCCTGATCTTTCTCGCTTGGGGCCTGCTTAACCGCTCAATAGGCTTGCTCATTCCCGGCGGTATTCTCCTGGGCATCGGACTGGGGGCCTTTCTCATCGACGGCGCTGGTTTACACCTTGATGGGGTCGATGAAGGTGCGATATTTCTGCTGGCTTTTGCCAGTGGCTGGGCCTTGATTACGCTTCTCTCACCATTGACGAAACAAGGTCTGCATTGGTGGCCGCTGATTCCCGGCGGAATCATCGCTTCGATCGGTCTTCTGCTTATGGCCGGTGATGTTGGCGAAAGAATTCTCTCCTTTAGCAACTATATCTGGCCGCTTGCCCTCATCCTCTTCGGTATTAGCATTCTCCTGCGAAAACGATAGTCGTCAGTCTTGGCGCAGAGAGAGCCTTTTCGCAAAAGGGTACCTCTTCAGGGGGCAAAAGGACGAACAAAGCAAGCCAACGTTTATCGAAGCTCATCCTGAAATCTCCTATCCCCAGTTCTTCCAATTGTCCCCCTCAGGTTTCGATGCTATCATTGGTCTGGATTATGAAACTCCACGCCACGGTTATTTCAAATACGCTCATCAAACTCAGCGGCTTTATCGTTGTTCTCGTCATTAGCCTCCTGGGTTTGATGGAATTTTTCGTGCAAGACTCGGGTACACGCTGGCTGGCGCTAGGATTGACAGTAGGACTGGTACTCCTCGAGTTGTTTATCCAGGTCACAACCTGGTGCCATAACAATACCTGGCGTCAGCGCTTGATTGTGCTCCTCATGAGCCTCATCACCGTTGCCTTGCTCCAGATTCCTCCGCAGATCGATATCTTTATCATCATCTTCTTTGTGCTCAGCGTGACCGCAGCCATGTTTTTTGAGCCCAAAGAATGGGCTATCTGGATTGCCGGCTTTGCTCTGATTACAGCAATATTTTATATCGGTAAATATGGTCTCGCTAACGGTCTCTTCTCAACCATCATCTACGCGGCAGCTTACTATTTCTTTGCCAGCTTTGCCAAAGCCACCAACGATGCCCAGGCCGCACAGCAAGAGAGCCAACGTTTATATCAGGAACTGGAGAGCGCACATCATCAGTTACAAGATTATGCCGGGCAAGTTGAAAGCTTGACGATCATGCAGGAACGAAGCCGGATGGCGCGGGAGATGCACGACACAGTTGGACACAGGTTGACCGTGGCTGCTGTGCAGCTCGAAGCAGCTCAGCGTCTCATTCCCCAAAATCCTGATAAGGCAGCAGCCATGGTAGAAACCGTGCGGCACGAGGTAACCGCGGCCCTGGCCGAATTACGTCAGACTGTGGCCGCGCTTCGCGCGCCTTTGGAGGAAGACCTGTCCTTACCACAAGCATTGCAACGCCTTGTGGACGGCTTCCAACAAGCAACCGGCATCGAATCCTCCCTAACTCTTCCCCCCCAACTTCCTCAACTTTCGGCACAGCAACGGACGGCTTTGTTGCGCGCTGCCCAGGAATGCCTGACCAATGTTCAAAAGCATGCCCAGGCACATCAGGTATCGCTACGGCTGGAACGAGAAGGACAGTGGCTGGCATTGGTTGTTGATGATGATGGCAGGGGAATTTCTCCGCAGGATAAACCGACCGGTTTTGGCTTGAAAGGATTGAAAGAACGTGCGTCGTTATTAGGGGGAAAGTTCGAGATCAGCTCCCGACCGGAAGGTGGCACCCGCGCCTCCTTCCGTATCCCCGTACCCTGATCATGGATGCAACTCATTTCACACCGGAGCGTAGTTATGGCAAAGCGTATTCGCCTGTTATTGGTGGATGACCAACAGTTGATGCTGGAGGGCTTGCGCACATTGTTGGAGTTGGAAGAGGATATGGAGGTTGTGGGTGTAGCCGAGAATGGAAGCGAAGCGCTAAGACAGTATGAGCAAACTCTTCCCGATGTGGTGCTCATGGATGTACGTATGCCGGTGATGGATGGGGTCGAGGCAACGCGGCAGTTGCGAACACGCTGGCCCGAGGCTCAAATCATCATTCTCACAACCTTCGATAATGATGAATATGTTTTCGAGGGATTACGGGCGGGGGCACAAGGCTATTTACTGAAAGCTGTCTCCGGGGCTGAGCTGGCGGAGGCTATTCGCACAGTGGCCGCGGGCGGCGCCCTCATCGATCCTTCAGTTACCCGCAAGGTGGTGGCTGAATTTGCGCGCTTGGCCCGGCGTGAGCCGGTTGACCATCCGCGCCTCCTCGAAGAGCTCTCGGAGCGGGAACTGGAGGTATTGCGCCTTCTCGCCGAGGGGCTGACCAACCGTGAAATTGCCCGGCGCCTGTTTTTAGCGGAAGGCACGGTCAAGAACTACGTCAGTAATATTCTGGGGAAAATTGGGGCAAGAGACCGCACACAAGCGGCTCTGCGCGCGCAGGAGTTAGGGTTATTGGAGAAATGAGGAAAGCGCGTGGAGGAAAAGC
>JAADFV010000192.1:0-5126 GCA_013152695.1 Chloroflexota bacterium
AAGGCCCATCGTGGTGCCAATTCTAGTGAAGAATCTAGCGATTTATCTACCGCGAGACCCTTCGCTAGCGTTTCGTGGCCATGTCAGTTGTGCATTCGACCCGCTCAGGGTGACACATTGTGTTATCTTATCCAACCAAACTTCTGTGTTTGTATTTAGGGGGATATCCACTTATTTACATGTTTTCCACAGCTTTTTCCCCAAGTGACGCAGGCTTCAGCTATGTTTTTTGATGTTGTTCTGAATGCTGACACCCTTTCTCAGATTCGACTATGCGCAAGTGTTGCCGAAGATATTGGTTTTGACGCTCTTTGGGCGCCAGAAACCGTTCACGACCCCTTTATGCAGCTTGTTTTAGCTGCCGATGCTACCAAGACCTTACAAATGGGAACCGCTGTCGCCGTGGCTTTTGCACGGAGTCCTATGCAAACGGCATATGCTGCCTGGGATTTAGCGCGTTATAGTGAGGGACGATTCATCTTGGGTTTGGGTACACAGATCAAACCTCACATCGAACGACGATTCGCCATGCCCTGGGGTCATCCCACGGCGCGTTTGCGCGAGTATGTCCAGGCGTTACGACATATTTGGAATGTGTGGCAGCAAGGAGGAAGGATGAACTTTCGGGGGAAATTTTATAAGTTGACCCTGATGCCGCCCTTTTTTAACCCAGGCCCTTTACCTCACCCCTCCATTCCCATTTATCTGGCCGGAGTCAACCGGCACTTGTGTGAACTGGCCGGTGAATTAGCTGATGGTTTTCATGTTCATCCCTTCCATACTGTACCTTATCTGCGCAATCATATCCGGCCCTGGATCGCTGCTGGTGCCGAAAAGGGAGACCGGAGTCAGGAGCAGATTGCCTTAAGTGCCACCGTCTTTGTTGTGGTTGGTGACAACGAGTCCGAAAGACAAAAACAGTGGGATATTGTACGCCAACAGATTTGTTTCTATGCGTCTACCCCCAGCTACCGGCCCGTATTGGAAGAACATGGTTGGGGGGAGATCGGCGATGCGCTCGGTCGTCTTGCCCTACGTCAACGCTGGAGCGAGATGCCTGCCCTGGTTCCCCCCGAAATGGTTGCAACTTTTGCCGTAACTGGCACCTGGGATGAGATTGGCGCGCTTGTTTACCGGCGTTATCAGGGCTTGCTCGACAGGATAACTTTTTACTTGCCTTTTATTCCTGGTGAACGCGATGAATCCTGGGCTCGTGCTCTTCAAGGATTTCGAGCCGCAGCTACAAGAGTTTAAGACTCGGATCAGGGGGCAGGTGCCGTGGAATCCTTCGTCTTTGGAGTCGCTTTCAGTGCTTGTACTGATGCCGGCAGGCTATCCGGGGGAACCGTCCATACAGCAAGTTTGACAGCAGTGCGTTCCAGTCCCTGAATGTCGACTTCGGTGAAGAAAGGAATGCAGGCAATGGCAATGCCATCTTCATCGAGATAGCCTCGAGCAATAGCGACCGCCTTAATGGATTGGTTGACTGCACTCGCGCCTATCGCCTGGACTTCAGCATACTGATGTTCGCGAATGACACCGGCGATGGCCCCGGCTACAGCGGTGGAACGTGACCTGGCTGAAACCTTGATGACCTCCATGAGGGTCTGCTCCTTGTGCGATGGGTGGATCGGTACGGCCCCGATGTCAGTATGTACTGGGGGAAGGGGTGGTGAATCGGGATGCCCAAAGGGAATACCCAAAATGATGGATATGAGGGGTGCATCATTTTGGGCCCATATTAACTAACCTCATTTTACACAAGAAAGAACAGAAGATCAATAGGACATTTTTCGCTTTTATGTCATCTTTTGGCTGTGTTGCTGAATAAATGTTGCTGTTCTTTCGGCAACGGAACGCCACTCCGTATCAACGGTGAGGCAATGTCCCGAGTTGTGTAGGGGGATAAGCTCTTTATCTTCTGTCCCTAATTGATCAAATAGCCGCTGTGCACTTTGGGGATGAATCACTCTGTCTCGCTTGCTGTAGATAATGAGGGCTGGGGTTTGGATGTCGGCCAGACGTGGGCGCAGGTAGCGGATGAGCTTCAATAGTTCGTGGGCTGAAGCAACAGGGTTTTCCTCGTAACTCCAAAGGCGGTCAGGCGCCTGGGGATCGGTGAGATCGGTATCGTTAGGTTTAGGGCGACTTTTGATAAAGTGTTTGAGGAAGGGTGTTAGGTAGATGCTTTTATCTTTGAGCCACAATGGTGGTGAATAGAGGATGATTCCCCGAATCTCGGCATTGTTTATTGCCAAATAGAGGGTGAGTAAGGAACCCAGGGAAAGACCCGCTACAAAAAGTTGTTCACACTGTTCCCGCAGTTTGTCCAAGCTGTTTTGCACATGACTCGTCCATTCCTGCCAGGAATGGCGGCTCATATCCGCCACGGTCCGACCATGTCCTGGCAAAAGAGGGGCCGAGACGGTCATTCCCTTCCCATGGAGATAGTCACCGATCAGGCGCATTTCGGGCGGTGCCCCTGTAAACCCATGGATCAGTAAAACGCCAACAGGTCCGCCCTTGAGGAAAATGGGCTCTGGTGAGGGCGGTTGTACAGACATGGTCGAATCCCCGAATTACGGAATTATCCCTCTATCGCGAGCCCGGACGATGACATCCTCATAACGACTGACATCGAATTTGAGCAGTAATCTTTTCTTATAAAAGTTGACAGATATCTGCGACAAACTAAATTGTTGGGCGATTGTATTGTCATCGAGTCCTTGTGCGAGCGCCAGTAAAACATTTTGCTCTTGCTTAGACAGGTTGGGCGAGGGGCGCACCGCGTGTTGCGCGGGAGAAGGAGTGAGTGGTGGGGTGCTTGGGGAGGTCTTATCGCGATAGACCGCATGGATGAGGTTGAGTAGCTCGGTCGAAGTAGACGTTTTGGTAAAGTAGGCAGATGCTCCTGCTTTGATAAGTGCCTGAACTTGGGCTGCCTCGAAATAACCGGAGAGAACGATGATTTTTGAATACGGTGACTGTCTTCTTATTTTCTGGATAACCTCGGCGCCCTTCATGTCTGGTAAGCGAAGGTCGAGAAGGATAATATCAGGAGAAAGCGCGGCAGCAGCCGTGATTGCCTCTTGTGCATTCTTAGCGCTGCCAAGGCATTCGAGATCATCGAAACTATTGATAAATGTGACCAGGCTGGAACGAACCATGGCGTGATTGTCGACAATCAAAATGCCGATAGGTTTTTGTTGGAACATGACAACAGGCGGGTAGCTTGATAACAATGCAATTTTCGTCCAGAAAACGAGAATGGGGTTGTGCTACTGTAAAGAGGTTGTGGGTTGTTTCGGCCATTGGCATCGAACTACTGTTCCCTGCTGGTTACTACTGTGAATACTTAGCGAAGCGCGAATTGCTTTAGCTTGTTCTCTCATGATGGTGATGCCAAGGTTGTTCGGAAAGATACGTTCCGTGTTGAATCCTACACCATTATCTTGAATTCGCAGGTCGAAACTATTACGATCTTGCGGAGAGAGCGGCCGGAGTGAGATCTTGACTTCGGTCGCTTGAGCATGTTTAGCAATGTTGTTAAGAGCCTCTTGAACGATGCGATAGGTGTTGATTTTTACTTCAAGAGGAGGAGAGGGTTCATGTTTGATTTCAAGGGAGACTGGGATTTGAAGGCGGCTAGACATAACAACCGCTAATTGCTTCATCAAAGTTCCCAAATCTATGTCCGAAAGGGTCTGCGGGCGAAGCTCAAGTAAGAGACTTCGCATTTCTGCTAATGCTGCTCTATTAAGATGACGTAATTCTTCCAATTTAGTTTTGCAAATTTCAGGGTTTTTTTCCATAATTTGCGGTAAAATGTCAACAAGTAGGCTGGAAGAGAAGATATCCTGGGTCGCAGCGTCGTGTAATTCGATAGCAAGCCGGTTACTTTTGGCCGTGAGGGTCTGCTGCTCAGCTTTCAAACGTAAGAGGTCGTTTTCGATCGCCAAGGCAGCTTGCTCGCTAAATATCAACATCAGGTTGATGTCTTCTTCACTGAAAGCCCGCTGTTCGGGGAAGTAGAGACAGATGCACCCATAGACTTCGTCGGCAAGAAGGATGGGAAATGCCAGTTCCGTGGCGTATTGTGTTTGCGGTTTTCTTGCCGTACGTTGGGCCAGGGAGGTACTTGCCATACTGATAGCCACTTGTTTAAGGCGTATTGCATTCTGCGCTGCTTTTGTGCCCAGCGTGTGGTATTTCTGGGGCGGAAGGCCGTGGCTCACCATCACCTCGATTTTTTCTTCATCCTTTTGCCAGCGAAAAGCAGCGCCCAAGGTAGTATCCAGCAGCCAGCAAGCCTGCGAGATAATGTACTGCAAGATTTCTTCGAGAGGCCGGTTCGAATTGAGGATTGTGAGAATGTAGCGAAATCCCTCGGCTACTTGCTGTCGCCGTGCCAGCTCGGCAGTTTGTTTCTCGACTTCGGCGATTAGCTTTTGGTGGGTGCCAATGCCGGCAAGTGTTGCTGCCGTAATGTTGACCAGGGTCGTGATGACCTGCTCATTGCTGGCTGCCAGTTCTTGCTTGTCTGATTCTCCAATGAACACCGTACCCAATATTTGTCCCTGGGCGATCAAGGGAATCGATCTGGCCAAACGAAAAAGCGGATCATAATCGAGTATGGTCTGTCCTGGTTGTTCTTGTTGCGCTCGTTTAAGGATGCTTTCAGCTGTAATTTGGCTGTGAGTATGGGCGAGAGCTCTTTCCGAAAGAGGAATACGCAGCCCTCTGATGGCATTGAGGCGTGGGTAACTGGCGCGAATGACAAGCTCTTTTTTTTGCGGATCGTAGAGACCGATGTAGATGTGGGCGAAGGAATCGATACTGGAAAGTGCTTGGAGGGCGATTTCCAAAGCGTCGTCAATGCGGTTCGTTTTCCTTAACTGTTTTGATGCCTGGGCAATCAATTCAATATGATTGCTTAATTCAGATACTTGGGAGGCCTGTGTCGATTTTGACATGAGGATAACCTGGCGCGAATGATCGAAGCACGGTCAGATAAGGGAGATTATTAAGCAGGACGGAGGAATTAAATATACCTGGATAGTAACACGTAGCCTATGTTTTAGCCAACAGACCGGCTATAGACCTCTGTTATGTACAACGGGAAAGTG
>JAADFV010000192.1:5251-10163 GCA_013152695.1 Chloroflexota bacterium
ACGTGGAAACGTGAGGCAGATAGTCTTCGAGATCGAGAACTGCAAAAAGGCGGGTTTCTACATCCTGGGGCATTTCTGGGGGTACAGCACGGAGGTCTCGAACAAGGTAGATTGTCTTGCGTAAGGTATCTAGGACAATACTGCAGTTCTTGCAATGTGCTAGATGTTCCTCCAACTCAAGACAAAGGTCTGCTGGAATTTCGCCATCAGCATAATCATTGAGTTGGGAAAGTATCTGGTTGCAATCGCTCTGAGTTGTGTGTTTGAGGGTAGGGTTCACGCTGACCCTCCTATCATTTCTGTAAAATAGGGCGTGAGGGCTTCTCGTAGTTGCAGTCGGGCACGATGAAGGCGAACCTTGGCCGCAGAGACACTGATGTTCAAGAGTTCTGCCGTTTCTGCCGTACTGTAGCCTTCGATTTCACGTAAAATGAAGACCGTCCGGAGGGAGTCCGGCAGTTCGAGAATAGCTTTTTCTATGATGTCGCGGGTTTCGCTATTGAGCGTATGATCGATGGGATAGTATGTCCAATCTTCGATTTGGCGAGGAATGTCTTCGCTGCCCAGACTTTCCATGGGCATATCGAGAGAAACTTCATGTTTCTTTTTCTTGCGCAAACGCATGAGGGCGGCATTGGTGGCAATTCGGTGGAGCCAGGTATTCAAACTGCTGCGACCTTCAAATTTTTCAATATGCTTGCAGGCGCTGATAAAGGTTTCTTGCAATACCTCTTCAGCTTCATCTGGATCCCCCATCATACGCATAGCGATAGCATAGACGCGGGGAGCATACTGCTTTAGGAGGCAAGCACAGGCATAGCGATCCCCGTTTTTAAGACCTTCTAGGAGGGCCTCTTCATTAGCATAGAGATCGAGATCGATTTGTAGATTTGTCATTTGGATGCGATTCAAGAGGTTGCCGTTACAATACAAATGCATTGGGATAGAGCTCATCATACCCGGAAATAGGGAATTAAGTCAATCAAATGCAAGTTGCGTAAGGGTGTCATCTAAAAAAGTGCGTTTTCATAAAATTTAAGGTTAAAATATGTGTACATGCTGGTGGAAGGACTACAGTTGCTGCTGGAGTGATGGCCAGAGTCAGCGGGGGCGAGTTTTCGCTAAGGAAGCCTTTTTCTGCCCATCTGTCTCGTCTCCTCGTCTCCTCTTGCCAGCTCCTTTCCCCTAAGTGGTAGTAAGCGTTATCGCGGAATGGCCGGCGGCAAGGGCATCTCTGCTTGCGCCGAGGGATCATTTTTAGGGGTAATGGCTGTAAATGAAAGGAGTTGAAGGGGATGTGATGCCCGTTTCCAAGAGCTATGGACTCATTGTTCCCCTTCGCTGCCATCTTTCAGATAGCGATGCTGCTTGACCTCTTGGGATGCAGATGATACTATCGCAGCAATCGTTCAGTTTTTTGATCGAGAAATACTCCTATGACCCAAGCGCTTTATCGTCGTTACCGTCCCCAAACATTTTCCGAGATTGTCGGCCAAAAACATGTCGCCGACACCTTACGTAATGCCCTACGACAGCAGCGGATTGGGCATGCCTACCTGTTTACTGGGCCGCGTGGTACAGGAAAAACCAGCACAGCGCGCATCTTGGCTAAGGCAGTCAATTGTCTCGCAGCCGAGATCGATGATCGGCCGGACAATACCTGTTCTGTCTGCCAGGCTATCAATGAAGGGCGTTTATTGGATTTGATCGAGATCGATGCCGCCTCGAACACCAGCGTTGATGATGTACGTGAATTGCGGGACCGGGTTGCCTTTGCTCCCAACGAAGCCCGTTATAAGGTTTATGTCATCGATGAGGTTCATATGCTGTCGACCTCGGCCTTTAACGCCTTGCTCAAGACGTTGGAAGAACCTCCCGCCCACGTTATCTTTATTCTTGCTACCACCGAGCCGCATAAAATTCCGGCCACGGTCCTCTCCCGCTGCCAACGCTTCGATTTTCACCGTATCGGTGCCCACGAAATTGTCGAGCATCTGGGGCATATCGCAGAGACTGAGGGGGTACAAATTACTCCCGAGGCCCTGGCGATTATTGCCCGAAGTGCTACGGGATCAATGCGCGATGCTATCAGTTTGCTCGATCAAATTACAGCGTACGGTCATGTCGAGGTCGATGCGGAATTGGTGCGCGATGTGCTTGGTATGGTTTCGGGGATAGCGATCAGCCGGCTTGCCGATGCTATTGCTGGTGGCGATCCTGCTGCTGTCTTGAGCCAGCTACACGAGCTTATTTCCCAGGGAGTCGAGCTAAATCAACTGGTCGTACAGCTGATCGATCATCTTCGTACTTTGCTGTTGCTGAATGTGGGGCGTGATACACGGCTGGTAGACTTGCCTGATGCGATGCTGGCTACGATGAAGGAGCAGGCCGCAGTATTCACGCCGGTGCAGCTTCTGCACACAATCCGGGCCTTGAATGAGGCCGGTCTGGCTCTAAAAACCTCTTTTGCCGGTTATTTGCCCGTTGAGCTGGCCTTGCTCGATGCCGTAGGGGTGAGGGAGCAGTCTCCCGAGGTTTCTCCACCTGTTCAAGAAAAGGCAAAAGCGCGGCCGTCCCGCCGCCCTTCTGAGCCCCCACCGTCTTCTTCGCCCCCAGCAGCGAGAAGCAAGCAGGCTCCGACCGGAAGAGCCGCGGCAACCACCGATACTAATTTACAAAAACTTTGGAATCAAATCGTGTTGCAGACAGGCCAGTTTAGCACAAAGACACAGGCTATGCTGCGCTCAGGGCAACCAGTGGCAATGACGGAAGATTCTTTTGTGATCAGCTTTCGCCATGCTTTTCATCTCGAACAAACCCAGGTCGATATCGATACTGTAACAAAGGTTGTGGCCCAAGTGTGCGGCCGGCCCCTGGTGATCAAATTGTTGGATGAAGAAGCCGCAGCAAAGTTCAAGGCAACTGCCGGCCCTTCTTCTGAATCCGTACCTGTTTCGCAAGGGGCACCCCCCCTCGATACCAGCGCCACTGCACCGCAACAAGATCCCCTTGTGCGCATGGCTATCGAAGATTTGGGAGCACAGATCAAGGTTATCGATTCTCAACAGGATTGAGGTTACCCATGCGCCGGTCGGATTGCGAATCCGACCTGGGAGCGTTGCTCCTGAGCCGGATGTGTCATCCGACGGTGCTTCATTCTATTATCAGAACAGGAGGCTGTTTATGGTTAAAAGGAAACGATCCCCTCGCGGATATCGCTCTCCCGGCAGTCGCGGCGGAGCATCACCCAAAGGGGGTGGCGATATGCTAGCTCAGCTCAAACAAATGCAAGAGCAAATGGAAGCGGCACAGCAGGCATTGGCAGAGGAAAAGGTGGAGATAAGTGTAGGTGGGGGTGTGGTGACTGTTGTCGCCAATGGCCAGCAAGAGGTGCTATCAATTACTATTGCTCCTGATGTCGTAGACCCCGAAGATGTAGAAATGTTGCAAGATTTAGTGCTGGCAGCGGTGAATGAAGCCCTGGATCGTTCCCGTGAACTGGCGAGTGAAAGAATGGGTGGGTTGACGGCTGGATTAGATTTACCGCCGGGGTTACTTTAGTTTTCTATGCAACTTGTCGCCGAACCGATCCAACGCCTCATCGAGGCCTTGACACGCCTGCCCGGGATTGGCCCCAAGAGTGCCTCGCGCCTGGCGTTCTATTTGTTACGGGCGCCAGCCGAGCAAGTGCAGGAATTGGCCCAAGCTATCGGCAGTCTACAAGGAAGCATCATCTATTGCAGCCGCTGTCAGAACTTGACCGAGACTGATCCCTGTGCGATCTGTTCTGACCCCCACCGCGATACTCAACTCGTCTGTGTGGTAGAAGATCCTTTGGATGTTGTCGCTATCGAGCGCACGGGTGTTTACCATGGTCTTTACCATGTATTGTATGGCGTGATCAATCCTGTAGCCGGAATTGGCCCCGAGGATCTGCGGATAGAGGCGTTATTGGATAGACTGGCCAAGGAAAAATTCAGTGAAGTATTGATTGCAACAAATCCTAATATGGAGGGAGAGGCAACAGCGATGTATTTGGCCCGTTTGTTGCGCCCGCAGGGGGTTCGCGTCACTCGTCTCGCACGGGGTTTGCCGGTAGGTGGGGACCTCGAATATGCGGATGAAGTCACCCTGAGCCGTGCTCTGGAGGGGCGCGACGAGATGTGATCAATTCTTTTAAGCAAAGAAGATGGTCGAGGGTATTGACAAAGGCCAAGGAATGTGCTATATTGTTTTTCGTTGCTCAGCGCAAACAACTATTGCGAAGGCAGCCATCGATAGCAAAAAGCTCTTTCGAAAACACGAAATTAGGACTTGACAAAGTACTTTGCCGCATGGTAAACTATGCTTGAGTCAAGCATTAAGGTCTCTTCACACGTGACCTTAACAAAGGAGACTGTGCTTCTAGAAAGTAGCTAACACTTGTTTAGGCAAGGCCGTTAGTCCGTCGACAGATTGAATTTGTCGACGGTTTTCTTTCGCCTAAGTCGGTCTCTCGTAAGTACGTTAACACGCTTGCTTCGATGATTCGAGTGAGTACTTTAACAACTGAAGAGTGATAGGAAAGCCAAAGGAATTAGGGCTCAATTGACCTGAAATACAGGTTACGTCAAATTAAATTTTGTCGGAGAGTTTGATCCTGGCTCAGGATGAACGTTAGCGGCGTGCCTAACACATGCAAGTCGAACGAACAGCCAGAATCTTAGGAATCTGGTAGGTTAGTGGCGCACGGGTGAGTAACACGTAGGTGACCTGCCCCGAAGTGGGGGACAACCATTGGAAACAGTGGCTAATACCGCATGTGCTTAGCCATTCAGTTGGTTAAGTAAAGCTGAGGCGCTTCGGGAGGGGCCTGCGGTCGATTAGCTAGTTGGTGAGGTAATGGCTCACCAAGGCGATGATCGATAGGGGG
>JAADFV010000193.1 GCA_013152695.1 Chloroflexota bacterium
GCGAGCAGGACGGCGTGGTGCATGTCGAAGATTATAAGTTCATGTGCTCTGCCCCTGGGCAGGAGATGTTCAAGAAGGCGATTAAAGAGAAGGGGCTGGATGCCTGCATCGTCTCTGCCTGTAGCCCCAAAATGCACGAAGCCACCTTCCGTAACGCAGCGGAAGCCGCAGGGCTTAACCCGTTTAAGGTAGAAATCGCCAACATCCGCGAACAGTGTTCCTGGGTGCATGACGACAAGGCCATAGGCACGGTCAAATCCAAGGATCTGACCAAGATGATGGTTGAACGCATCAAGTTCAACAAGCCGCTGGAACGCTACGTCATGCCGCTGACCAAGCGCGCATTGGTGCTTGGTGGTGGTATCGCTGGCATCCAGGCTGCACTTGATCTGGCTCAAGCGGGTGTTGACGTACATATTGTTGAACGTGAGCCATCACTGGGCGGCAACATGGCGCGTCTCTCTGAGACCTTCCCTACCCTGGATTGCTCTCAGTGCATCATGACCCCACGCATGGTGGAGGTGCAAAACCATCCGCTGATTACCGTACACGCCTACGCCGAACTGGAGCAGCTTTCAGGCTTTATCGGTAACTTCCGTGCGCGCATCCGCCAAAAAGCAAAATTCGTCATCGACGATCTCTGTACCGGCTGTGGTGAGTGCTGGGAGAAGTGTCCATTCTCTACCGAGAGTGAGTTTGAGATGGGGCTGGCAAAACGCAGCATCATCTACATCCCATTTCCTCAGGCTGTGCCTACCGTACCTGTAATTGATAAGACAGAGTGCCCCAAGATTCTGAAAGACAAGTGCGGCCTCTGCGCCGATGTCTGCGGCCCTGACTGTATCGACTTTACCCAGCAGGACGAGATCAAAGAGATCGACTTTGGTGCCGTTATCGTGGCGACCGGCTTTGAACTGATGCCGAATGTCTACCGCGAGTATGGCGGCTGGCGGCCACCTCACATGACCCCCAAGAAGCTGACGGCCAAGCAGCGCAGGGCTCTGCCTCGCTCCGATGCGGGTCGTCTGGTTGATGTTATCAACGGCCTTGAATTTGAGCGTCTGGCCTCTGCCTCCGGCCCGACGGGTGGTCAGATTCGTCGTCCATCCGATGGCAAGATTCCAGAGGTTGTCGTCTTCATTGCTTGTGTTGGCTCGCGTGACTGCAACAAGGGTGTGGAGTACTGCTCCAAGATCTGCTGCATGTACACCGCCAAGCACACCATGCTCTATCAGCACTCTGTGCATCACGGCAAGTCCTACGTCTTCTACATGGATATCCGTGCAGGCGGTAAAGGCTACGAAGAGTTCATTAACCGCGCTCAGGATGAAGGTGCACAGTATGTGCGTGGCCGCGTCTCCCGCCTGACTAAACGTGGCGACAAAATCCTGGTTAAAGGTGCAGATACCCTGACCGGTCAAGCAGTTGATGTCGAAGCAGATATGGTCGTATTGGCTACGGCTATGGTCTCACAGGGTGATTCCGAAGAGGTCGCTCAAACCTTAGGCATAGGCTACGACAAGCACGGCTTCTTCTCTGAGCAGCATCCAAAGCTGATGCCGGTTGAATCTTCAACAGGCGGCATCTTCCTGGCAGGTGCCTGCCAGGGTGTAAAGGATATCCCCGAGACAGTTTCACAAGCCTCGGCAACTGCTGCAAAGGTACTCGCCCTCTTCTCTAAAGATGAGATGATGCGCGACCCCGAGGTAGCCATCGTCGACCAAGAGAAGTGCATGAACTGCTGGGACTGCGTCACCGTATGTCCCTACCTTGCCATCGACCGGGTTGAGCTGAAGGATCGCAACGGCAACTTCCGCAAATGGGCCGCTTATGTGAACCCCGGACTCTGCCAGGGCTGTGGCATCTGTAACACCGCATGCCGTTCCAAAAGCATCGAGCTTATGGGTTACACCAACGAGCAAGTCTATGCCCAGATCACCGCCTTTGGCGGGGACATTATTTAAAGTCTTCAGGTTTAAAAGAGCTGATACATGGGAAAGAAAATTGTAATACATGACTTT
This sequence comes from Chloroflexota bacterium, assembly GCA_013152695.1. Next base: position 2,022 of record JAADFV010000193.1, read on the forward strand.
GAACCAAAGATCATGGCCTTCGTGTGCAAATGGTGCACATATTCGGGTGCCGACCTCGCCGGTACTAGCCGTATGGATTACTCACCCAACGTACGCATGGTGCGCCTGCCATGTTCAGGTCGTATTGATCCACAATTCATGATCAAGGCATTTGAACAAGGTGCCGATGGTGTCTTTATCTCTGGTTGTCATCCGGGTGATTGTCACTACAATGAAGGCAACTATTATGCTCGTCGGCGCAACACCACCTTTCGCCAACTGATGGACTTCCATGGTATTGATATCGAACGTATTGAGTTCTCTTGGATATCTGCCGCAGAAGCCATCAAGTGGACTGAGGTCATTGATGCCTTTACCGACAAGGTGAGAGAGCTGGGCCGTCATCCACAATATGATGATGAGGTTGTTGACCCCTACGCCCAGTTTCTGGTGCAGAAAGATCAGGAGTCCGCATGATCGAACAAATCCGTAACCAGGCCCGCCTGCTGCTGGAAGATGGCGATGTTGATGTCGTAATTGGTTATGCCGAAGGGAGCGATCCCTCGCGCACAACCCCTGTTTTTATCCGTAAAGCAGAAGATGTAGATAAACTGATCTATGATCCGCGCTGCATCAACTCACTGCCGCTCTACCTCAACAAGCGCCACGAGTACACGCGCAAGGGCTGGAAGAAGACCGCCATTATCGGCAAGGGGTGTGACATCCGCGCCATCGTTCAGCTGATTGCCGAAAACCAACTGAAACGCGATGAGATCTACATCCTGGGTGTCCCTTGTGAAGGCGTTGTCTCTCACCCCGAGAAGTGGGATGGCAGCCTGCATGATGGCAACCGCGCCAGCAAATGCACCGATTGCGATGTCATGATCCCGCATGAGACGGACTTCTTCCCCGGTGACAAGCCTGATGTCGACCGCTCCGGTCCTTATGAGGTGAGTTCTCCCAAGGTTGCAAACCTAATGGAATTGCAGCTGGATAAACGTTTTGCCTTCTGGAAAGCGGATTTTGATCGCTGCTTCAAATGCTATGCCTGCCGCGAGGTATGCCCACACTGCTCATGCAATGTCTGCATTACCGATGAGACAACACCCAGCTGGATCGACCCCGCCGCACATAAAAAGGGTGTTTTCTCCTGGCACTTGACTCGCGCCATGCATCTGGTTGGCCGCTGCACCGGTTGCGGTGAATGTACCCGCGCCTGCCCAATGGACATTCAGGTGGATCTCTTCAACCAACGCATGAAAGAAGTTGTGCAAGAGAGCTACAGTTACAAACCAGGCTACTCCCTGGAAGACAAGCACCCATTGATCACCTACAAGGTCGATGATCGCGAGGATTTCATCAAGTAGCACGGAACCAAGATATAAGCCCAAGAGAGCGCAAGTCCACTACCCTGGCTTTGCATCCCAAAGGCACATTTGAGTTTCAATTCGAATTGTGAATTTATGAAAACAGCCACACTTAACAAAAGCGACATCGGCAAATGCATCGATCTATTGCTGCAGGCCGATCTACGGGTAATCGCCCCACGCCTTCAACCCCGGTTGGATGAAGACGGCCCTGATTCCATCGATGTTCTCACCTTTACTGAGGTTGACTCGGGTGATGACCACCAGGTTGGTGAAGGTCTGCTCCCACTCAACGGCGTAAAGGAGTTTCTGTTCGCAAAACATGAACCTCTGTTTGCCTACGAGAAACGCGGCAAAAAGATTGAGATCATCCCCGTCCACCACGAATACCCGCAGACGGTAATCATTGGTGTGCGCCCTTGTGATGCGGCTTCAATCGCCTCACTGGAGTCCGTCTTCTCCGATGCCAACGCGGGCTTTGAAGACCCCTTCTTCACCGAGCGGCGTTCGCGTACCACCTTCATCACCTACTCCTGCACCGCACCGGATGCCAGCTGCTTCTGTACCTCGGTCAATCTATCGCCCGATAGCGCCAAGGGATCGGACCTGCACCTGACCGAGATCGGTGACGGCCGTCTGCATGTCGAGGTGATTACCAAGGCCGGTGAGGCCGTAGCCAAACAGCTGCAGGATTTGCTTGAAGGCGAAGGCGATCAGGCAGCACGTGACAAAGCCGGTGCTGAGGTCAGTGAGAAATTGACCCGCATTCGTGACTCAGCCCCCATCATGGATTGGCTGATGGATACCGCCAACTTTGATGATGAGATGTGGCAACGTCTTGGCGAGAAATGTATCGGCTGCGGAGCCTGTACATTTGCCTGCCCCACCTGCCACTGCTTCGACATCGTTGACGAGAACAAAGGCTCCAAGGGCTACCGGGTCAAATTTTGGGACTCCTGCCAGTTTGACCACTTCACCCTGCATGCCTCTGGCCATAACCCCCGTGATTGGCAGTACAAACGCTACCGCAATCGTTTCAACTGCAAGTTCAAGATCTATCCAGAGAAATTTGAGACGCCAGGTTGCGTTGGCTGCGGTCGTTGTATCCGCGCCTGCCCAGTCAACCTGGATATTACCGAATACATGGCCGAGGTCGCCCACAAGGCAGCCAACCCAAACGCCATGAAAGCTGACCCAGATTTCGAATAAATTGCCGGGAGCAATTTATCACGTTAGCCCTGTTAAGGGTAAGTCTCAGGGATGAGACGAATAATATAAGGTATTACATCCGTGTCCAATATCTATCAACCTGATCTTATGACCATCACCAAGGTCATCAACGAAGCGCCAGGCATCAAAACCTTTCACCTGCAATTTCAGGATGAAAACATCGCCAAGAACTTCAGCTTTGAGACTGGTCAATTCGGCGAATACTCCGCCTTTGGCGCAGGAGAGAGCACATTCTGCATCGCCTCCTCTCCCACCCGCCCGGATCACATCGAGTGCTGCTTCCGTGAGACAGGCAAGAATACCGCTGCCCTTGCCAACCTCACCGAAGGTGACACCATCGGCTTTCGTGGCCCCTATGGCAACACCTTCCCGCTCGACGATTGGAAAGGCAAAAACCTGATCTTTATCGGCGGTGGTATCGCCTTACCTCCCCTGCGTTCCGTCATCTGGAACTGCCTCGATCTGCGCGAGCAGGATGGCCGCTTTGAGCACATCTCCGTTGTATACGGTGCCAAAAGTGTGCA
>JAADFV010000194.1:0-5104 GCA_013152695.1 Chloroflexota bacterium
CAGCTCGTTCCCGCAGTTCTACGCCGTCGAGAGGCACCTTCAGACGAAATGAACCCACTTGTACTTCGATTTCGTGCTCGCTGAGGATATTCTGCACCCGGCCACTGGCCTGTAGGTTATGGACCCAAACCAGGTCTCCTTCGCGGATCGGGCCAGTGAGATGTTTGGGTTCGGTGTCGACCTGTTCGTTCAGGGCCTGTTCCGCGGCCAGGCGTGCTTGCAGGGCTTTCTCGGCCTCTGCCAGGAAGCGATCATGCTGCGTGGGCACCCCTTTCTCCATACGTGCTCGCAGGCGCGCCACCTCCTGATGCAGACTGGCCAATTCTTCCTGAATTTGCTGGCGGGCTTCGTTGAGCACCGCCCGCCGTGCCTCCTCGATTTTTGCCAATCGTGCCCGTAATTCGGCTTCATAGCCGGCTGCCATGCGTTCCAGGGCCTCGCTTTTCTGTTGCGCGGCACGGGCGGCGTCGCGTGCACTTCGGATCTCGTCTAAAAGGGCATCTGCCGCCAGGCTTTCGGGATGAACGAGGCTCTCGGCATTGTCGGCAATGAGGCGGGGCAGTCCCAAACGTCGCGCAATAGCCAGGGCATTGGAGCGCCCCGGCAGGCCGATGGTGAGGGTGTAGGTGGGGCTCAGGCTGTCTAAATCGAATTCGACCGAAGCATTGGTAATGCCGGGGGTATTGTGGGCATAGAGTTTCACTTCGGAGTAATGTGTCGTGGCTACAGTGGGGACACCACTATCGCGTAGGTGTTGGAGCAGAGCCTGGGCCAGGGCCGAGCCCTCTTCGGGATCGGTGCCTGCCCCTAATTCATCCAGCAGGACAAGACTATGCGGTGTGGCGGCCTGCAAAATGCGCACGATGTTGTTCATGTGCGAAGAAAAGGTGCTTAAATTCTGCTCGATACTCTGCTCATCCCCGATGTCAGCCCAGACGGCTTCGAAGAGCGTAAGGCGTGAACCAGGTTTAGCAGGAATAGCCATGCCCGACTGGGCCATGAGCGTCAGCAACCCTGCCGTTTTGAGAGTGACGGTCTTACCACCGGTGTTGGGCCCCGTGATGACAATGATGAAGTAGTCCTGACCAAAATGAAAGTCGATAGGTACGACAGTCTCGGGATCGAGGAGCGGGTGCCGTGCCTGGATTAAGTCGAGAATGACACCGGGATGTTGCTCTGGTTTGAAGCTGTCATCTCGTTGAAAACCCATGAGTTGCGGTTGGTTGGCGTGTAGTTCATCGGCATAACGGGCGCGGGCCAGGATGAAATCGAGTGCTGCCAATGCCTCGAGGGAAGTGCGAATATAAAGAGCCTCATCTGCGATCAGTTCGGTCAGTTCGCGCAGAATACGGTTAATCTCCTCCTGTTCCTCCATCTGCCTTTGCCGCCAGTTATTGTTGAGCTCGACAATGGCAAAAGGTTCGACGAAAAGAGTGGCGCCACTGCCCGACTGGTCATGCACAATACCGGGAATCCGGCCTTTGAATTCGGCGCGAAGGGGGATGACATAGCGTCCCTGCCGCTGGGTAACCAGGGCTTCCTGCAAATAAGGGGCATTGTCAGGATTGCTGGCAATGCGTTGGATGCGAGTTTGCAGACGATCTTGCAAAACACGGATCTCAGCACGCAAGTGGGCCAAGCGTGGGCTGGCGCTGTCCATCACTTCCCCCCGTTCACTGATAGCCCGCGCAATCTCGGCAGCGACATGTTCCAGGTCTTGCATCTGGTAACCCCACTCCGCCAAAGCGGGGTAATGAGCAGCATTGCCAAGCAATATCTGGCGCAGTCGTCGCGTGCGCAGGATGGTAGACTGGACAGCCAGGAGATCGGGGGGAGGTAGGGTCGCCCCACGCTCAGCCTGGGCGATGATCTCGCGCAGATCGTGCACGCCGCCTAGATGAAGATCGGGTTGTTGGGAAAGAAGAGAGCGCGCTTCTTCGGTTTCTTGCTGCCATAACCTGGCTTCCCCCAAATCTGTGGTGGGACGCCAGGCACGGGCCCGTTCCTGCCCCATGGCAAAGCTACAATAACGAGCAAGTTGGGCCAGAATTTTATCATATTCGAGAACACGGAAAGTATGTTCGTTCATTCGGTTTAAATGAGGGAAATGCAGGATTGCAAATAATGGGCTTAGCCCGAGCGACTAAGGATAGCATAAAATCAGTGTGCTCGGCGAGTGTACAAGCTTGGCATTCTCCATCTCCTGGGGTAGACTTGCGCCTATGAAATGCCTTGTCACCGGCTGTGCTGGTTTTATCGGCTCTCACCTTGTGGAGCAATTGCTGGTTTTAGGACACGATGTCGTCGGTATCGATGCCCTGACACCTTACTACGATCCTACCATTAAGCGTCGAAACTTGCAGCGCGCCTTGCAACACGAACATTTTCAGTGGTTCGAGGTTGACCTCGTCACGGCGCCATTGTCGACATGGTTAGATGATGTCGATGTCGTTTTTCACCTCGCCGGACAGCCGGGTGTGCGTCGAAGTTGGGGTCCTTCCTTTGCCGGCTATACAGAAAACAATGTGCTGGCCACCGAACGCTTGTTACATGCGTGCGTCGATCGACCACTGCATCGTTTCGTCTTTGCCGGCTCCTCTTCGGTCTACGGTGATGCCCCCGAAATGCCCTGGCGAGAGAACACATGCCCGCGGCCGCGTTCCCCCTATGCCATTACCAAGCTGGCGGCCGAACATTTATGCCAGGCCTATCATCTTGATTTTGCTGTCCCCACCACGATTGTCCGCTACTTTACGGTGTATGGGCCCAGACAACGTCCGGATATGGCGTTTCATCGCTTTTTTCGGGCAATTCTGGCACATAAAGCCATTCCACTCTATGGAAACGGGGAACAGACACGCGACTTTACCTTTGTGGATGACATCGTTGCCGGCACGATAGCTGCCGCCACAGCAGATGGGACCATCGGCAAGATATTCAATCTGGGGGGAGGCACCCGCATCATCTTGAATGATCTCTTGTCCCTTCTGCGTGAGATTACGGGTGAGGATATCCAAATTGCCAGACAGGCGCAACAAGCAGGAGATGTCCGCCACACCTGGGCGGATACCAGCCGTGCCCGACAGGTCTTGGGTTATCGCCCCCAGGTTTCTCTGACCGAAGGACTCCATCAACAATGGGCTTGGATGCAAAGCCAGAGTTTTTCTGCAGCAGCTTCTTTCCGCGCTTAACTGGGTGGCTAGCCATGCCCTGGCCGAACGTCGGCAAATGCGCCAATCTTATATTAAACAAACAAATTGCTGCTAAAATGAAGTAAATCGATGAAATAACATTCATTGGAGGTAGAAATCATGAACGATCATCCATCATCAGAGCAGGCTATGATTCAGGAAATGATTGATTTGGTAACAGATTTATCAGTCAGTGAAGGGGAACGTATCGATGCCTGCCACAAATTAGGGCAGGTCTCCGATCCAGCAGTCATTGATGCCCTGATCGCAGCTCTGGAAGACCCGGTTTTTGCGGTGCGCTGGGCTGCTGCTGAAGCTTTAGTACGCCATGGAAGTCGCGCCATCGAAGCACTCCTGTACACGCTGTCCTTGCAGCAACAGGGACAATTCTTGTATGAAGGCGCACATCACGTCCTCAAACAGACGCTAGGATATGTACCTTCCTCGATTATCAAACCCGTGATCGAAGCCCTGGAAGGGAGTGGTGCTGCCGTGGCAACGCCTATCGCCGCGCAAGAGGCTCTGAATGCTCTGAAAAAACACAAAGAGTCATCCTCATAAACGTCTAGCCCTGGCGCCTTCCCTTCAAGCCCCTCCTGCCCAGTGATACCAGCACGTAAACCAACGCCAGACCCAGCAACGTAAATTTCAACTGGGCGGCACCCCTCGCGATCTGGGGCCAGGGCGATACGACCTCGTGCAAAGTGTGCCACAAAGCGTAGTTTTCGAGAGCATCAACTGTGGCAGCCAGGGGCATGGCCCAGGCAAAAGTGGTACCCAGGCGTCTTCCCCAACCCGAATGCCATTGCTCGCGGGCCCAGAGACAAGCAAGCCAAAAAGTAGTGGCATAGGCAAGCATGTAGAGATAATCGAAGCCCAGACTGAAGCCAGCACTCATCCGGGCAGAGGCATCCCAGCTCTGGACGATCGCCTGGGCAGTGGCCACATCGCCTGCCAGCTCAAAGGAGACAATACCTTGGGGTGCAGCCGCTGTGCGTAAAGGCAGATCGATCCGTTGCAAAACAACCGTACTGATCAAAGTAAGAAACAAGCCTGACCAAAACAGGTGGCGCCGACTGGGAGAGAGAGCAGAAGTTGACATGGGGCCTCGCGGGGTAACTAAAAACTAGAATTCCTCAATTCCCTCATCGGGGAGATGAATATCGATAACGTCACCGTGAAAGTCGATCACGATCTGAAAACCGAGTGATTGTAACATTTCTCGTGCTTGGGGAGGCATGGGTTGGCCAACGGCCTCGTCCATTTTTGCAATTTGATATTCCAGCGCCGTTTTGCTGAAAATATCATCCTTTCCCAGCATTTGCAGCATACCCTTCACGGCAATATCTTTGTGGGCTTCCACCTGCTCTTTGAAAAATCGTAAAACCTGACGATCTACGGTTTCAGCATCGATGTAGCGGCGGAAATCACCCTCGTCAATCACATAACAAGCATCCGCGCCGACCCAATCGACTTCAGCCGGCTGGCCGTTTTCGTCGACGACAAGACCTTCAAACATAGCGACATTCGACACGATTGCATCTACCTCGTAAGTAAAATCATGATAGCGGATTAGAACGGGGGATATGACCGATAACCGCTATCCCTGATTCTAACAGATCGGGTGGGCCCTGCAAAGGAGTGGTGGCGCGGGAGGAGTTTTTCAGGAATTTGGCTGGATTATGTTGTCGCCCAGAGGGGATGACCATCGAGCATTCACCTTTTCCCGTGTTCCAATTATTGACCTCTCGCCCAACCATTTGTATAGTTGGATTCCCACGATCAATGTCGTACCATCTTGCTTCTTTGTGGAGACAGTGAATTTATGCAATCAAGGCAGCACCTCATCCGCTTGAGTATCCTTTTTCTGACCCTCTTGTTGCTGGCCGCTTGTGGCGGAGAAGCCAAGGCTA
>JAADFV010000194.1:5179-7386 GCA_013152695.1 Chloroflexota bacterium
GCAACACCGACTACCCCGCCAGCTACCCCTACGCCGCTACCACCTACGCCGACACCGACGCCCACGCCACTGCCCGATCCCTATGCCCACGCCGCCGGCATCAACCCCCTGACGGGCCTGGTAGAGCCTGACCCTGCCCTTCTGCAACAGCGTCCCATCTTTGTAATTGTCAATGGCAGTAACAACGTGGCGAACTGGTATGGCCTCAGCCAAGCCGATCTCATTTACGAATACCTGATGGAGGCGCCGCGAAAAGGCTTCAGTTTCACACGTTATGCTGCCCTGTTCTACACCCACAGCTCCGAACACATCGGCCCCATGCGTAGTGCTCGCATCATCAACGTCGACATGACCAACGAATACCAGGCCGCCCTGGTTGCCAGTGGTGCCAATGACTTCACACGTTGGTTACTCAAAGAGCAAGCTCCTTATCCCTATCTCGATGTCGATATCGACGACCCTGGCAATAACCGTTATGTTTGGTCGGTCAATACCGGCAGCAAGACGCCCTGGGAAGACCGTATGCGCACCAGTACGGAGCTCCTCCGCAAATGGCTTAAAAACGTGGATGGCGAACGTCCTCCCGACCTGCGCGGTTGGGCCTTTGCCGAACAAGCTCCAGAGGGCTCGCCCGCGACCACTATTCGCATTCCCCTCCATATCATCTACCCCAAGACCATCACCTGGCAATATGATGCTGCCCAAGGCGTATACAAGCGTCTGATCAATGATGTGCCGCAGATTGATAGTACCACCAATACCCCCCTCACCGCCGCCAATGTCATCATTATGACCACTGATTACCGTCCCACCGACTATGTCGAAGATGAAGCAGGTGCCACGAGCTGGGATGTGCGCATGACTGGTGAAGGAGCGCTGTGGGTGGCCCGCGATGGTATCTGGGTTCAGGGCAAATGGTGGACTCCAGACAACGGTCATATGCCCGAATGGCTGGATGCCGACGGCGCCCCCATCCCCCTGAAACCAGGCATTTCCTGGATCCTCGTACTCCCGCCCGATATCACTCCCACCGCCCAATAAACCCCCAACCATACCCCGTAAAGGAATCTTGATGTCTGCTTCCATCCTGCGCAAAATCATGCGCAAAAGCTATCGCACTTTGCGCGACTGGCTGCAAGAACCCCCGCTACCGCCTAAAACAGGTCAGGATCGTTTCGCTTATGGCCAGATCAATGCTCTTGTCGAGAATATCGCCGCTAAGCTGGGTACGGAACAACGTCCTCATTACACCTGGGGCATGGCCCACGGCGCCTACCTGGCGCAGCAGCTCGGTATTCCCCGCATCTCTGTAATCGAACTGGGTGTAGCAGGCGGAAATGGCCTCGTTGCCTTGGACCACGCTGCCGCCTTCGTGGAGAATGCCTTGGGCGTAAAAATCGATGTGTTTGGTTTTGATAGCGGTAGCGGCCTCCCCAAACCCCAGGATTATCGTGATCTCCCTAATCTCTGGTCACCGGGAGATTTCCCCATGGATGAAGCTGCTCTACGGCAGCGATTGCAGCGGGCACAACTGTTTATTGGGCTGGTGGAGAAAACAATTCCTGCCTTCTTACAAGCACGGCCGGCGCCCATCGCCTTTATCTCCTTCGACCTCGATCTTTATTCCTCGACCGTGGCCGCACTCCCTCTCCTCGAGGCTGATCCCGCCCTTCTTCTCCCTCGTGTGCAATGCTATCTTGACGACATTCTGGGCTTTACCTTTGCCGACTTCAATGGTGAACGCCTGGCTGTGACCGAATTCAACGCTACGCATCCTCATCGCAAGATATCACCTATTTACGGCGCCCGTTTTTATGTGCCGCCTGCCTACAGCAACGCCATCTGGGTCGAAAAGCTCTATATGGCGCACATCCTCGATCATCCCCGCTACGGTGATTACGACGGTCTCGTGCGGCGACCGCGTATGGATCTCGAGACAACCTGATTTACACCCCTTCTCTCAACTAAAGAACCCGATCGACTGAAAAGCCGGCTGAGCAAGAAAGACTATCTTCCTGCCGGGTCTGCCAGTCGACCGGGTTCCTATTTTTCACAACTTGGGATTGTGACAATGGCGGGGATTAGCGACGGAGATTGGTGAAAGTGGCGAGACCGGGATAGACCGCGCCATCACCCAGATTTTCTTCGATGCGGAGAAGCTGATTGTATTTGGCAACGCGCTCAGAACGAGCAGGAGCACCAGTCTT
>JAADFV010000195.1 GCA_013152695.1 Chloroflexota bacterium
TCGAAATCGGCCAATACCGCTGCCAGGGAGTCCACCGTTTGTTCAGGGAAAAGCTCACCCGTTTCTCCCGGTAGCACCGTATCCAAAGCACCACCACCGGCAAAAGCGATGACAGGGCGGCCTGCTGCCTGTGCTTGCAGGGGGGTAATGCCAAAATCCTCGAGACCAGGGAAGATGAAGGCCTGACAACGTGCCATCAAATCGACCGCATCGGCATCGGAGACGCGGCCCAGGAACTCGATGGTGGGGCCGGCAATAGCCTGCAAACGTTCTTGGTCCCGGCCAGCCCCTGCCACGAATAGCTTTGCGCCCAGGCGATTGCAGGCGCGTATCGCCAGATCCACCCGTTTGTAAGGGATCAGGCGGCCGAGAGAGAGGAAGAAGGGTTCGGGAGGACGTTGGTTGGGGTGAAAACGCTCGGTATCGACAGGAGGAAAGATGATGGTGCTTTCGCGGTGGTAATAACGACGAATACGGACCTGAATCTCCGTGGAAATGGCAATAAAGTGAGTCACGCGCTGCGCGGCCGCATAGTCCCAACGCCGTAAGGCTGCGGCAACACCCTTGATCGCTATCCCCATCATTCTTCCAAACCCCTCGCGCTCAAGATAGCTGTCCAGCATCCAGACGTAGCGCGTGGGGGTCAGGCAATAGCAGATATGAGCGGCGCCGGGCCGTACGCGCACACCATGGCAAAATCCCGATTTATTGCTCAGAACAACATCGTAGGCGCCGAGATCAATCTGGCTGAAGCCGAGAGGGTAGAGGGGGAGATAGGGTTGGTGATGGCGGTGGATGCCGGGTAGCCGATTCAGCCAGTTGGGGCGAATATCCCACTCTCGCATCGCCGCCGGCATCAATTCGGGCGCATAGATCGAGGTGTAAATGGGCGCGTGGGGAAAGAGGCCATGGAATTCGTTGAGCACGTCCTCGGCGCCACCGATTTGATTGAGCCAGTCATGGACAAGGGCCAGATTCATACAGGCTATGATACCCGGTTTTGCGAGGCAATGTGAAATGAGAGCGTGATGGTTGTGCCCTGATCCTCGACAGAATCGATCTCAATGCTTCCCTCATAACGCTCGACGATGGCTTTGACCAACGATAGTCCCAAACCGGCACCTGTGCGGTCCCGCGCTTTGTCCACCCGATAAAAGCGATCGAAAACATGGGGTAATTCCTCGGCAGGAATGCCCTGACCACTATCCCGGACACGAATCACCACGGCAGAAGCGCCCGCCTCGGCCTGTATCCAGACATCTCCGTGGGCCGGGGTGTATTTGATGGCGTTGTCGACGAGATTACGAACCACCAGTTCACATTCTTCGAGTGAAACTCTGGCGGCAGGCAGGGCGGAGGGGAGGTCGACATGAAGATTGACTTCTGCATCTTGGGCGATAGGTTGCATCAGATCGACGACACGATTGATGCAGAGAATAGGATCGCACTGAGGATTTTCGTCCGGCGGCCGCGATTCAGCCTGATAGAGTTGCAGCAAATGGGTAAGGAGTTGGCTCAGGTGCTGTGACTCGCGCTCGATTTCGTGCAAGTAGCGTTTGATCCGCACAGGGTCTTGAAGACCGGGGGTTTGTAGCAACTCGGCCCGGAGTTGGATGGCGGCAAGGGGACTGCGGAGTTCGTGAGAGGCATTGGCAACGAAGGCACGTTCTTGCGCCAGCAAGTGGCTGATCTCTGTGGCCATGTGGTCAAAAGAAGCGGCAAGTTGGCCCAATTCGTCTTCACGGGAGAGATCAAGGCGTGTTTGTAAGTCGCCACTGGCAAATTTCTGGGCAGCCTGGTTGAGGGCAGAGATAGGTTGGGTGACGTAACGAGCAAGGAGGATCGAGGCACCAATGGCCAGAAGCAGAACAACCCCACTGATACTCAACAATAAGACCCAAACCCGGCTGACCTGGGCGAAAAGCTGGGAAACTGGTTTGGACACTTCGACGGCACCGAGAATTTTAGACCCTGCCGTAATGGGTACGGTGACATAAACACGTTCTTCTCCACTGACGGGATCATTGCGTGTGGTGTGTTGCGTGATGCCCTGCAGTGCGGCCATCACTTCGCTGCGGTTGTCGATTACACCCAGGGGAAGCGCAGCATCGCTGGCGTAACGAATGACAGCGGCCGTATCGAAAACGACGATGCGAGAGCCTGATTCGAGGGCATAGTTGGATAAAATCGCCTCGAAGTCACGGCCGGAGGGATAGACGACTGTGTGCTTCTCTTCGTCATCTTCATCGCGCTCGTGGCTTTCTTCATAGTCGAGCTGAATCACCCAAGGTTCGGCCAGGCCATTAGCCATGATCGTTGCCTGGAGTTCAAGACCGCGGATGGTCTCGGCGGTGAGGTTACGCTGCAATTGCCAACCCGCACCCAGCACTAAGCCGCTCAAAGCCAACAAAATAAGGGTGAGGTTGGCCAGAGTCAAGCGCGCCGCCAGGCTACGGCGAGGGAGACAGTTATGCAGCCAGTTCATCTTCGGCGACAAAACGATAGCCGTAGCCTCGGCTGGTTTGAATAAATCGTGGCTGGGATGGCGCATCTTCGATTTTGGCCCGCAACCAGCGGATGTGCACATCCAACGTACGGGGGCTCCCAATCCAATTCTCACCCCAAACAAGGTCGAGGAGGCGCTGCCGCGGTACCACCTGACCGGCCCGCTCAAGCAGAGCCTGCAAAAGGGCGAATTCTTTTTCGGTCAATTCGAGGAGTTCGCCATTTTTTCGGGCCAGATGGGCGGTGACATCGAGAGAAATCGGACCTACGGTGATGATAGTCGAGGCCTGTTTCCTGTCGCGCTCACGTTCCAGGTGGATACGGCGCAGGGTGGCACGCACACGCGCTAATAATTCGCGAAAACTAAAAGGCTTGACGACATAGTCATCGGCCCCCGATTCAAGGCCCATCACCCGATCCATTTCCTGCCCCCGCGCTGTGAGCATGATTACCGGTGTGGCCAGTTCACGACGGAGATGACGTAAAACTTGAAAGCCGTCCATCCCCGGAAGCATGACATCAAGCAAGATGAGATCGGGCGAAGTTGTCCGCGCCAGGTTCAGGCCCTCAGGGCCGTTATCGGCATGTTGCACCTGGTACCCTTCTGCTTTGAGTCCAAAGAGAAGGGGCTCAGCAATCATGACATCATCTTCGATGAGAAGTATGGTGGCGGATGTATTCATGGTCGCAAGGAAAGTGAGGAAAAAATGCGGTAAAGGGTGAGGAAGAGTATGCTGGCGCCACTGGCGACGTAAAGCGGCCACAGGGTTGCGCTATCACTGCCGACGAGCAATCCGTGAAGGGTGATCAAAATGAATACCAAAAAGCTGCCAAAATGAAGGATTCGCCAGACGCGATGGCCGATGCGAGCGCGAATGTAAAAGCTAAAGCTGATGATTATGCCGAGATAGAAGGCGAGTTGCCCCCAAGCAACGCCCACTGGCTTATAGCTTTGCGCGGCAAAAGGAATGAGAAGCTGGCTGAGCGTAAAGCCGATATAATGATCGCCCAACAAGATGATCGCATGGAAGGTGGCGAAAGCAAGGGCGAAAAGGCTGCTGTATTGGTGAAGATCGAAGGCGGTTGGGCCTCCGGGCCATAGACGAGCCAGGCGATTAGTGATGCTAAGGCCGAGCGCTGTACTCAGCCAAAACAGCACATACGCTATCATAGCAGAAGAACGCGCCAGGTGCCAGGGTGCTTGCTGTGCAGCGATGTCTGACCACAGGGCCGGCAACCAACGAGGAAGCAGCCACAAGGCAAGATTGGCCCCGGCCAATGCTCCCAGCAAAAGCAGGCCGGCCTGGCTCCAGGGAATAGCTGTAATCTCGGGATCAGAGAGAAGGGTATTTGGGGTAATACGTTTTGACATAAGCGAAGAATTCCGGAGTGTGATAGGGTCGACCATCATTGAGGACGACCAAGGTAGCAAGTTTCTGATGTCGCTTGAGCCACGATTCGCCACGAGCTGTGCCCAAGAGCACCAGGACCAAGGCGGTGACATCAGCTTCTCTGGCAGAGGGTGCAATGACAGAGGCGTTGAGGATGTCGGTTTCAGCAGGGGCGGCGGTGGCCGGATCGATGATATGGTGCTGTTGCCGGCCTCTGTGCTGCCAACGCCGATGGTCTGTGCCCGAAGAGGCCAGGCCGGCATTGGCCAATTCCAGTAAGGCCAGATCATTTTCAGGATCGAGGGGATCGGCGACGCCGAGCATCCAGCCATGAGACTGGGGAGGCGCCTCTCCCACGGCAATATCACCACCGGCATCGATGAGGGCTGGCCCCCACCTTGCCAGCAAGCGCAGAGCTTGATCCGCGGCCCAGCCTTTGGCAATGCCGCCAAGATCGAGCTGAACGCCTGCGGGCAAGGTAATGGTATGCCTCTTTTCATCCAACACAACCTCTTTCCAGGCCCCGGCATTCACTCCAACCTCTTTCCTAAGCCCGGCGAAGGTTGCCCGCGCTTGAAACGGGGATGCTTGCTGTTGCTGGCGAAGCTGCTCGAAGGAGCGGTCGTAGCCAGAGGCGATAAGGGCTTGGCCGCTGGTGGGGTCGAAAAGGCCCTCGGTGCGCCGGGCCGCCTCCAGGGCATGCCTGGTGACTTGCCAAAGAATGTCGCTGGCAGGATAAGGATGTCCGGCCTGGGCATTGAGTCGACTGAGATCGCTGGTGGGACGAAAACGACTTAGCGTTTGTTCCACCTCCTGCATCCAGGCTTCGACAGACTGTAAGGCAGTGCTGACGGCAGGGTCTTCACTGTAAACCCAGGCGGACATCTGGCAGTTCATGGCACGAAAGTGGTGGCTGTGAAGGGAAATGGCCATTCTTGACTCAACGACTGGAGCGAGCGCGTACGACGGGGCGAACGGCGACCTGGCGAGATACGGCGGGAATCGGGGCCAGTTCGAGGGCAGGAAGAGCAGGTAAGTCTTGACTGCTGGTGTTGAGGATTACAGCCTCGGGGGGTGGAATGATGGTTGGGATGGGCTGAAGATCGAGAGGAGAGGGCGAGGCCATGACGAGAGGTTGGGTGAGCGAGGTCACCGTGTCGTTTGTCTGGGAAGCTTGCATGGTACCTTGTGCCAGTACA
>JAADFV010000196.1 GCA_013152695.1 Chloroflexota bacterium
CTGGGTGACCCCACGGAAGGTGCATTGGTCGTAGCCGCGGCCCTATTCGGGCTGGTCAAAGATGAATTGGACAGTTTGATCACGCGTGTGGCTGAAGCGCCCTTCACTTCAGAACGCAAACGCATGACCACCATCCATAAAATCGACCGAGAGCACATTGCCAGCAGCAAATCTCTGGCCCCTCTCCTGCAAATGCTTCCTAACGATCCCTTGCCCCCCTATCTCGCCTTCACCAAGGGGGCGGTGGATGGCTTGCTCGAACTGGCCGATCGCTTATGGGTAGATGGCGAAATCGTAGAACTGGATGAAACCTGGCGCCAGCGTATCCGCGCTTCCAACGACCGCTGGGCCGACAACGGTATGCGTGTGCTCGGTGTGGCCATGCGTGGCCTCCAGAGTCTCCCTGAGCCCAACACGGACCTGGAAACTGTCGTCGAAAAGAATTTGGTCTTCGTGGGCTTGATCGGAATGATTGATCCACCCCGTCCCGAAGTGAAGGATGCCGTCCACACCTGCCGCACTGCCGGCATTCGTCCCATCATGATCACAGGCGACCACCCTCTTACAGCCCGCTTCATTGCCAAACAGTTGGGTATTTCCAGCGATGATACCGTGGTCACGGGTGTGGAGTTGGAACGAATGTCGCAGGACGAGCTGAAGCAAATCGTGGCGCACACATCTGTCTTCGCCCGCGTCTCCCCTGAGCACAAACTACGTATCGTGGATGCCTTGCAGCAAGAGGAGAACATCGTCGCCATGACCGGTGACGGCGTCAATGATGCTCCCGCCCTGAAAAAGGCCGATATCGGCGTGGCCATGGGCATTACCGGCACCGATGTTGCCAAACAAGCCTCAGAAATGGTGCTGTTGGACGACAATTTTGCCACGATCGTTGCTGCCGTGGAGGAAGGCCGCAAAATCTACGACAACATCCGTAAATTTATCAAGTACACTCTCGCTTCGAATGCTGGCGAAATCCTGGTGATGCTTTTTGGCCCCTTCCTCGGGTTGCCCTTACCCTTGCTCCCCTTGCAGATTCTCTGGATCAATCTGGTCACTGATGGCGTGCCCGGCCTCGCCCTCACCGTAGAACCGGGAGAACATGATACAATGCGTCGGCCACCATTCAAACCAAATGAAAACATCTTCGCACGCGGCCTGGGCAAGGACATCCTCTGGATTGGTATTTTCATGGGGCTCGTATCTCTGGCAGCGGGTCTGTGGGGCTGGCAGTCGGGTTCCGAGGCCTGGCAAACCATGGTCTTCACCACGCTTACCCTGGCACAAATGGGGAACGCTCTCGCCCTGCGCAGCAACCGTGAGTCACTCTTCAGTATTGGCCTTTTCACCAACAAAATGATGTTAGGGGCAGTGGTAATCACCTTCCTTTTGCAAATGATTCTTGTTTACGTACCCTTCTTCCAGACTATTTTCAAAACCAAGCCCCTCTCCGCTTCCGAACTGACCATCAGCCTGGTTTTAAGTGTTGCCGTCTTCATTGCTGTCGAGCTGAAGAAGTTGATTGTGCGTCGCCGCCAGCCCCTTGCACAATAAAATTCTTGTAAAATCGCTCTTTTGCCACAAAAATCGGCGGATAAACGCGGAGATTGCCCCCGTCAATCGGATTTCTCTCCGCGTTTGTCCGCGTCTAAGAACTTATTTTTAGACCACAAACCTGGCTGCACATCAGGCGCGAAGACGCACGAATCTACGTTTGCCTTTTTGGAGGACAATGCCCTCAGGCCCGGGTTGTGGTACAAACTGCGGGTCTCGTACTACCTCGCCATCCAAGCGTACACCTCCACCTCGAACATCCCGCTTGGCCTGGCTGCGGCTGGAAGCAAAACCGGCGCGCGTAAGCAGATCCACTACGGTTTCGCCCGGCTGAACCTGCAGCGAAGGCATATCCGAGGGAAGCTGTTTCTGCTGGATGGTACGGACGAAATGTTCTTCGGCCTCGGTCACGGCTTCGGGGGGATAAAATAGACCCACAATTTCACGGGCCAGGGTCATTTTCAAATCGCGCGGATGAATTTTACCCTGTTCGAGATCAGTAAAAAGCTGTTCGATCTTGTCCGGGTGCCAGGAAGTCACCAGCTCCGCATAATTCCGCATGGCCTCGTCTGGAATCGACATCACCTTGCCGTACATCACCTCAGGTGGCTCGGAGATGCCGATGTAATTGCCCGTGCTCTTACTCATACGTAAATGCCCATCGGTGCCGACGAGGATGGGAACCGTAAGGGCAACCTGCGGGCGCAAGCCAAAGGCTTCCATCAATTTACGACCGGCCATAAGGTTGAAGAGCTGGTCGGTTCCGCCCAGTTGTACATCGGTACGTAAGGCCACGGCGTCGTAACCCTGCATCAAAGCATAAAAGAACTCATGCAGCCAGATAGCCTCTCCGGAGGTGTAGCGCTTGGCAAATTTGTCTCGTGCCAAAAATTGCTGGACGGTAAAGTGGCTCGCGAGCTGAATCACATCCTTGAATGTGAGTTTGCTGAGCCATTCCGCGTTGTACCGCACTTCTGTACGCTCGGGATCGAGGATGCGAAAAGCCTGGTCGGTGTAGGTCTTGGCTTTGGCCATGACCTCCTCTTCGCTCTGTTGGGGACGAGCACTGTCTTTGTCGCTGGGATCACCAATCAAGCCGGTAAAATTGCCGATCAAAAAGATCACATGATGACCTAAATCCTGAAACTGCCGCAGTTTACGCATGGTCACGGTATGGCCGAGATGCAGATCGGGAGAAGTGGGATCATAACCACAGTACACACGTAAGGGTCGACCTGTTTGCAACGACTCTTGCAAGCGCTGACGTAATTCACGCTCCATATTTTTATACGTTTGGGCGTCACCAAAATCAACGCCCCGCATGAGAATAGTAAGTTGTTCTTCGACAGATTTCATGGTTGGTCTCAGGGAGTGTTTGAGGATTGTGTTAATAATTCACGGGCGATTCGGATGGCCATATCTGCGCTCATCTGCCCTTCGATACGGCCACGAAAAACGCCCTCTTGATCGATAAACCAGGTTGTAGGCATGTGTTTCAAGGCAAAAACAGGATTGACGGTAGCATCTTCTGAGATGACAATGGGAAAGGTGATACCGTGCTCCTGGGCAAAAGCTTGCACCTTTTGCGGGCTCTCTTCCGCATTGATGCTATAAATGACAAAACCATCATTCTTGAGGGTCTCGTAAGTCTTTTGTAGATCAGGCATCTCGGCCACACAGGGCGGACAGTAGGTGCCCCAGAAATTCACGAAAACCACCTGACCCCGAAAGTCAGAAAGCGAGAGGAGTTCGCCAGTGGGCGTCGGCAGGACGATGTCGGGAGCTGGTTCCGTCCCCTCCAAACTGGGAAGTGGTGTAGAAAATGAAAGACAAGCACTGAGCAAGAGGGCCAATGTCCCCCAAAAAATCCAGCGAACGATCATTGTCAACCTACCAATGTTTGACTTTGCTCACGCATGTATTGAGGTAAATAGTAAAACGAACCTGCGGCCTTGCCGGTGGAGCCAGAAGCTTTCCAGCCACCAAAAGCTTGATACCCAGGCCAGGCACCGGTCGTCGCCCCAGCAGCACGATTGATGTAAGCAACACCGCTTTCGATATTCTCGAAGAACCACTGTTGTTCTGCAGGGTCCTCACTGAAAAAGCCGGCAGTGAGGCCATACATGTGATTGTTGGCCAAGGCCATCGCCTCCTCTAAATTGTCCACGGCATGAACGGCGGTAATAGGCAAGAACATCTCCCCCTGCCACAGCTCGTGATCCAAGGGCAAATCAGTGACAATGGTCGGGGCCACGAAATAGCCGTGAGCCAGATCGCCCTCACTCAAGATATGCCCGCCATGCACAATCTCACCGCTCTGCCCTAATTCGGCACAGTATTTCTGGTAATCGGCATAAGCTTTGTGATTGATCACCGGTCCCATGAAGATATCTTTTTGCGTGGGATCACCGACCTTTATTGCCTCGGTATGTGCCAAAAAACGCTGCATAAAAACTTCGAAGACCGGACGTTCCACATAAATACGTGAAGCAGCAGAGCACTTTTGTCCTTGCAAGCCGAAGGCGGAGCGCAGCACACCCAAACTCGCTTTGTCGAGATCTGCGTGGCGGCTGACAAGTACGGGATTCTTGCCGCCCATTTCTGCGATCACAGGCCGGGGAAGTCGCCCCTGGGCTACCGTACGGATGAGGCGCATGCCCACATCATACGATCCCGTAAAGGTGTAGCCTCCCACATCTTCATTTTCGATCAAGGTTTGACCAACTGTACGTCCTGGTCCAGTTACATAGTTGAACGCACCGGCCGGAACCCCGGCATCACGGAAGCATTCCGCCAGTTTCCAGGCGGTGAAGGGGGCGTCTGTAGCAGGTTTGAGAATAACACTATTGCCCGCCACCAGAGCTGCACCCACCGGCCCGCCCGCCAAAGCTGCCGGAAAATTAAAGGGCGAAATCACAACCCACACGCCATACGGCTTGAGTACACTGAAATTCTGGTGTTTGGGCGATTCTTGCAATAAGGATCGACGATATCCATCATGATTTTCCATATCGTCACAGGCGTAGCGAATCAAATCAGCCGTCTCGGCAATATCGCCCAGAGCTTCTAAGCGATTCTTTCCCACCTCCAGGCTCATCGCGGCTGCGATCTCAAGCATTCGCTCACTCATCAAGTCCGCGGCCTGTCTGAGAATGGCAACTCGCTCTTGCCAACGGCGCTGTCCCCAGTCTACGGCAGCCTCTTGCGCCGCGGCAATGGCGTCAAGTACATCCTGCCGACTTCCCTTCTGGAAATAGCCCAATGTCATGGTTGTGTCGATGGGGCTGACATCTTTGAACGTTTCTGCGGCGCGATATTCCTCCCCACCGATGAGCAGAGGGTAGATTTTCCCTAACTGCGACCGTACCTGGGCAACAGCAGCCTCATAGGCGGCATGGAGCTCAGGATCATCGGCCGAAAGGGTGGCATACGTGACAGAGATAGGCATGATGTTCTCCAGAAGGTAAACAATAGGCTTATATTCTACCGCATCTTGCCGCGAAAGCAGTAGCGGCGCCATCCCAGAACGGCAGTAGAGGG
>JAADFV010000197.1 GCA_013152695.1 Chloroflexota bacterium
CTTCAGGGCCTCCGGCGAGTACGTCCCTCAGTGCCGTGAGTGATTGAATTCTTCCTGCACTTACCTCATTGTTCCGCTCTCGTGATAGGAAAATTGATTTGACAGTCCTATGGTTTTTAAGTACATTGAGCAAAACCACCCGTTCACAAAAGTCTCGCCTGCCCGTAATTCCTGAAGGATCATTCCATGAGAAACAGATCAAAACAAGTTGTGTATTTAGTGCTCTCTCTGGCAACCCTGTTGGCCGGCTATGTCTATCTTCGCTACGCCTACCGGGTCACTGACAGCACGCCTTTCACGCAAGAAATTGTGCTAACAATTCTCGGCACGGTGGCGACGATATTCATTACGGCCTTGCTTTTGAACAAACAGACCGCCGTCGAGATCGAAAAAGAGCAAAATATCAAATATCTCGAGCTCAAGACCAATACGTACGAAAAATTACTCGATTTGTTGCAAGAAATGTCGCTTCTTGACAGGTTTACAAATGCCGAGCTCGTCAAGATGCAGTTTTTGACGCATAGGCTGGCTATTATTGCCTCTCCGGAAGTCTTGCATGAGTATCAATCTTTCCTGGATGTTATTTCGAGAATTTCCAGTGATAGCAGCTTTAGTGGAGATACCGATCAATTGCATGAGGCATTGGCGAAATTGACCATTCAGATACGGCGGGACCTGATCGCTGATGATCCGCGCTCGAGTTTTACGCAAAAGCAAATCAGTCACATAATTACCAGCAATTCAAGCGAGTCGGCTGAAATCATTGGCGATGAATAGATCCGGGGACGTCCAATAAGGCCGATCATCACAACGGCTACGTTGGCAGCCCGGTTTCCTGCAGGCAGGGGGCTTGCCTCCTGAGATGGGTTCAGGTAGGATAGGAATGTGGCTGAGAATTTTCAACCTGCTTATCTCAAATTGCTTGCTTCTGGCGAACTTGCGGCGCGGGTCAGTGAGGCCTACAAGCATCTTTCTCGTTGCGACGTCTGCGCCTGGGAGTGCCAGGTTGATCGCGGCGCCGGGGAGCTAGGCGTCTGTCGCACAGGAGAGAAGGCCAGGGTCAGCAGTTATGGCCCTCACATGGGGGAAGAAGACCCTTTGCGGGGCTGGCGTGGTTCGGGAACAATTTTCTTTGCCCGCTGCAACCTGCACTGCCAGTATTGCCAAAACTACGATATCAGCCAAACCGATGCCGGCTATGAGGTCGAGGCGGAGGAACTGGCCGGGATCATGTTAGAGCTACAAAATCACGGCTGCCACAACATCAACTTTGTCTCTCCCAGCCATGTCGTGCCCCAGATCTTGGCCGGGGTCTTGATTGCCGCACAAGCAGGCTTGCACATCCCCCTGGTGTACAATACCGGCGGTTATGATTCCCTCGCCATGCTGAAGCTACTCGACGGCATCATTGATATTTACATGCCTGATATGAAATACGCCGATGCGGCAATCGCAAAGCGCTTTTCCAAAGTTCGGGATTATCCTCAGGTCAATCAGGCTGCAATCAAGGAGATGCACCGCCAGGTAGGTGATTTACAGCTTGATGCAAACGGGCTTGCCGTACGAGGTGTTTTGGTGCGTCATCTTGTCTTGCCCGATAATCTCGCTGGAACCGAACAGATCGTACGTTTTCTGGCAGAGGAAATTTCCCCCAACACCTATCTCAACCTCATGGATCAATACCGTCCCGCGTATCGTGCCCATCGTTACCCGGAACTCAATCGCCGCATTACGCGGGCCGAGTACGAGGCCGCCGTTAAAATGGCCCGCGATGCTGGTCTGAATCGACTCGATAAACGTAAAACGTTTCTTTTTCCCTGGTAAAAGACATTATCCTACCCCAAAGCGCTTGCGCAATCGATTCCACCCTTGTTGCCTGCTCCATTGCTTCATGCGCCACGTGCCGACAATCCCGTACGGCAGGAAGAGAACGATGAGCACATAAATCATTCCCACGAGGAAGCTCGCACTCTCTCCAAACCATTTGTTGAAATAGAAATCCATGAATTTGAAAAGCCCCGCCCCCAACATCGCCCCACCCAAGGTGCCAATACCCCCCATGAGCACAATGAGCAGGCCCTCGACCGTAAATCCCAGCCCAGCCACTTCGGGGCTGACGAGGGGCTGGAAAAGGGTGTAGGCCATACCGACCAGCGCCGCCGTAATGGCGGAAATGGTCAGCGCTACGAGCTTGAAGAGGATCGTATCGAATCCCAGCATCTGCGCTCGGTTTTCGTTCTCCCTGGCAGCAATGCACACGCGACCGGTCGGTGAATCGACAAAGCGACGATAGATGAGATAAACGGCCACCGCAAAAATCAGCATCAGGTAGTAAAAGCGGAGACGATGGTCGGTCGGATTGATGATATCTGGCCGGGGAATGCCCTGTAAGCCCACATCCCCACCTGTATACTTCCCCAACTCGCGTGTTTTGATCAAAATATCGAATACGTAGGCCAGCCCTAAGGTGACCAGGGCGAAGGTGATGCCGGAAACGCGTGCCAGGACAACACCAAACAGCAAAGCCTGGAGAATTCCCAGACCCACCACTGCAGCCAGCGTCGGTAGCAGGCTCCAGCCCAGACTTTTCAGGAGAATGCCACTTCCGTACGCACCCACGGCAAAGAACATGGCGTGGCCAAAAGAGAGGATGCCAGTAATGCCCAGAAGCAGATCGTAGCTGATGGCGTAGATGGCAAGAATGAACACCTCGATCATCAGACTCTGGATGAATTTCGACTGGCCCGCAGCGCCGGTCAGCACCCCTTCCATCGTTTGGTTATTGAGCAGCCCAACCAGGAAAGGCAGTGCAACCAGAAGGAGGACAAGGATGAAAAAGAAGGCGTGGGATCGTAGTCGACTCATGTTACTCCTTTCGTCCGAAGAGACCCTGAGGCATGATCAATAACACAATCACCATGAGGAGAACCGTGGAGGCAGGAACCAGGGGTGGGCTTGGTTTGAACGGTTCGTCCATAAAAGGTAAGTGGATACCAATCTGACCGTATTTGATGATAAACTGCTGCAGTAATCCTACGATTAACGAGCCCACGGCCGCGCCCGGATAGCTGGTCAGCCCGCCGATGGCCAAGGCGATGAGCGCCGTGAGCAGCACAGTGGCGCCCATGGCATTCGAGAGGCCTGTGGCCGGGGCAGAAAGCACACCGCCCAGCGCTGCCAGGCCCACACCCAGAGCAAAAACCAGGGTGAACACCCGTCGCACATTGATGCCCAGAGCCTCGACCATTTCGCTATCCTGCACACCGGCGCGAATAATCATGCCCAAGCGGGTGCGTTTGAGGATGAGCCAGACTACCACCAGCACGAGCAGGCCCATGAAGATGAGAAAAAGTTCGTTGTAAGTGCGGATGCGTGCTTTCTCACCCCCGATTTCCAGGATGATGGTGGAGCAATGGTATTGGAGCCAGCCGCTAATGCTCTCGGCCGGGCAGCCCTCTCCCCGACCGGCAAATAATGCCGGCTTGGGCATGGTAAACCCCGACCGCCCCCATATCGCCCGTACAAACTCCGTGCCGATGAATGCCAGACCAAAGGTGAGCATGATCTGGTAGAGGGGACGTTCGTACAAGGGTCGGATGAGAGAGGATTCCATGAGTCCACCCAACCCCAGGCCCGTGAGCATGGTCACGATCACGGCGAAAAGGAACAGCCAGTTGCTGCTCAAATGCAATAACCATTGGCTGAGAGGTGTATTCACGACGTAGAGGGCGAGGGCCGCAAAAATCAGAAGGAGAAAAATGCCCCCTGCTCGCCGCAAAGCCGTCCGCGAAACAGGGGCGGTCACTCGTTTTTGCAAGGCAAAGGAGGTGAGGGCCGCACTGAAGAGGATGCTTCCCAAAAGAATGCCCATCCAAATCAACCAGTCATGACTCCCCCTCGCCGCTTGCACCAGTGCCGGTATCTGCCCTGCCTCGAATGCCTGTGTCCAGACAATTGGGCTCTCGGTGTATTCTTCGGCATGCCAGAGGGCAAGAGGAGCGCGAGAGAAGGAAAGGAAGAGCGCAGCTATTCCGAGCAAAAGTAGCAGCCAGCCCACCCATTTTCGTGTTCCCCAGCCACCTGGTGCTCGGCTCAGGACCTGGCCGAGAATTGGTGCCAGGACAAAACCGGCGATGAACAGCAGCAAAGGTGTGGTCAAATCGATCACGACATCAGGGCGCACATAGGCCGTCCAGCCCAAATAGGCTCCGATCATGAAGAGCGCACCGTGGGCCAGATTGAGCACATCCATGAGACCGAAGATGAGGGAGAACCCGGACGCAACCAGAAAGGTGACCGCTGCCACGGAGAGTCCACGCAGCATTGTCACCACCCAGTCACGCGTGCTCATGCCCTGGATGGCGAAGAGGAGCAGGAGCGCCAGTACGGCCAGGATCATCCATTGCGAACGGTTCTTGCGAAAAGAAGAGCGCATAGGTAGGCTAAGAAAGAGGGTTGAGAAAGGGTAGAGGTCGGATCAGGCCGCGCCCAGGTAGCGGTGGATGCTTTCCTCGTCATGCACCAGTTCGGCCATGAGTCCGCTCTTGACGGTACGGCCTTCTTCGATGATGACATAATGTTCAGCCAATTGGCTGGCGACGAGGAAATTCTGCTCAACCAGGAGAACGGTGGTTTCAGCAGAAAGAGTGGTGATGGCCTGGATAAGTTGTTCGATGATGACCGGCGCCAGACCTTCACTCGGTTCGTCGATGAGGAGAAGCTGGTTGTCGGGTACGAGGGCGCGGGCCAGGGCCAGCATTTGTTGTTGGCCACCGGAAAGGTTGGCGCCAGAAAGGTGGATCAGGCGTTTGAGATCGGGAAAGAGGTTGAAAATGAGATCGGCCTTGCGCTCCAGATCACCTTTCTGTCGCTCGGAGATTTTCAGATTTTCGTAAACGCTCAGATCGCGAAAGATAGCACGGTGTTCAGGAACATAGCCAATACCCATCGTCGCAATTTCGTAAGGACGCAATCCCTGAATTTCGCGTCCATCGAACAGGATTGTGCCGCGCTTTGGCGGTGTGAGACCGAGGATGGATTTGAGTGTAGTCGTTTTACCGGCACCATTGCGTCCCAAAAGGACGACGATGC
>JAADFV010000198.1 GCA_013152695.1 Chloroflexota bacterium
CACCGGTCATGGGATCATAGGTCTCATTGGTGGTGAAGTCGATGACGCCAACGAACTGCCCGGCTGCAGCCAATTCCTCCATGGCAGGCCCACCCACGCCGTTGGAATGAAAGATCACAGCCTCGTATCCATGCTCTGCCAGACGATCTTTCAATGCCATCACCGCTCGCGTGGTATTGCCCAACATCGTCACGGCGACATAGCGATGACCAGGAGCGGGAGCTGGAAGCACATGGCCGTGCTCGACCATCCCCACCAGAGCCGCGGCTACATTGTCGAAAATGGTTGTGGCAATGGGGTTGAGTCCTAAAATATCCACGATGGAATGCACGACCATGATGTCGCTGGACCCGACCAGGGGATCGAAATAGTGCTTACCCGAGGCGATGGGCGAGACAAGAACTTTGGGCACACCGACAGGAAGCTGCATCATCGCTGCCGCTCCCATGACCGCGCCCTCG
Organism: Chloroflexota bacterium; assembly: GCA_013152695.1. Next base: position 462 of record JAADFV010000198.1, read on the forward strand.
GCGCCGCCCATGCTGGTGATGGCATCCAGCTTGCCTTGTTGGTAAAGCTTGCGCGTGAGCACTTTGAGCGCCTCACGCATCCCTTCCACGGCCTTACCCCGGCTGCCGGCATTGCGTAAAGCCTCGATGGTAAAACCAGCGTAGGTAGCAGCCTCAGCCCGCGTGATGTCGGTTGGGGCCAGTTCGATGCCCAGGGGTTCACCGAGAATGCCCGAGTCGACAACGATGGTATTCGCGCCTAAATCCTGGATACGGTCGCGCAAGTAGGCAATTTCGGCCCCTTTCGTGTCGAGGGTACCGATAATGACGACGGTTTTCGACATGATCGTTTTTATTTGCTCTGAAATTGTGGCAGAGGCGGATTTCGCTTGAATTATGCAGGCTTGCCCTGTCTCCGCTAGCTACATTTGATGAGGGGGAGCAAGGTCTTGGCCGTTTCCTCGACCAGCCAGCTGTAAAATTCTTCGGAGAGAACGCCGCTGCCGTGGTCTTCGATGAACTTGAGCTGTTCTGGCGTCAGTTCCGCTTCGGCCGAGGCCGTGGCTTCGGCGTAAGGATTGGCCGGAGTGCGGTCGAGGGGGGCCACGAATTCGACGGTGAGGGCGCCATCATAGCCGATTTCTCTCAATGTGCCCACGATATCACGCCAGTTCAAGGCGCCCATACCGGGAGCCATACGGTTATTGTCGGCTACATGGAAATCGAAGAGCATATCTCCGGTGTCGAGCAAGGCTTTGCGGAAATTTGCTTCCTCGATATTCATATGGAAAGCATCCAGGCACACGCCGCAGTTGTCTCCGATTTCCTTGGCCAGCATCATCGCCTGATCATGACGGTTGATGAAGTTGGTCTCGAAGCGATTGAGGGGCTCGACGGCGATACGGATGCCTTCTTTAAGGGCATGATCATTGATCTCGCGCAAACCCTCGACCGCCCAATTCCACTCGGTCTCTTCGTCTGCCTGGGCGTTGACCTTACCCACTTCTGAGGGCACGATACTCATGAGAGTACCATCCAACTCTTTGACCATCGTCATACAGTCTTTGAGATACTTGATGGTGTTGGCGCGGCCAGCCTCGTCTGCCTGGATAAGGTCCAGCCCTGTGAACATGAGACTAATGGAGCCCCAGCAGCGTAATCCATTTTCCTTCAGAAGCCGGCGCACCTCTTTGGTGTCGTACTTACCGGGTTCACCGCCGATTTCGATACTTTCGTAGCCGTATTTTGCCAGGCGGCGAATCGTAACCTCGATGGGCTCGGCCCGCATCCAGTTGTGCATTGATAGGTGCATGTTGATACCTCCAAGTGAAGTTTGGATAAAATGAGGAGTGAAAAGGTGAAAAAATCAAATTACACTAATCGTGTTGCCAAGAGTTCATACAGTCCGCTCACATTAAGACCAAAACGGCCGGCATGATTGCTGAGGGCCCTCAAAGTGCCGGGATCTTCGCAAATCAAATGCTGGGCACCGGCCTGGCGGGCGTCGCCCAAGCGGGCCCAGGTGAGATGATCGGCCAATTGCGGCTCGCTGAACTGGAGAGCCGTGCTCCCCACGGGATGAGCTCGCTCCCGCCGCCAGAACAATTCCCGCGGTGAATTGGGAAAAATAGCGGCGACAAGCTTACGTGGAGCCTTAAAGCGGGATGGAACCCGCACCGAATGGCTGGGATCGACGTAAGCGTGAGGAGCAGCAGGGGGCAGGGGATCGAATAAGAGCCTTTTTTCTTCCAGCGCTTCGGCCAATAAGCTAATGACTTCGCTGAGAACGACACCTTGGGGTAAATGCAGATCAAGCCGTTCGGGATACAACTGCTTGAATGTGAAATAATCCCCGGGATTCAAGACCAAGAGCTGCTCTGCTCCTGTGGATATGAGCTCATCGAGGTTTGCCTGAGCCAGATCACGGGCGGTTTCGGGCAGACCCAAGGAACTGGCCATGTAGCCGCTATTGCGCCCAACACCGATCAAGACAGGTTCGATGCCAATAGCTTCCAGCAAGGTCAGGGCGGCCTCGAGGGCTGGCGGCCAAACATAGGCCGCCTCATCCCCGACAAAAAGGGCGACAGGGCCCCTACCCTCGATAGTTTGCGGCGCTTGTTCACGGTAGGGATTCCCCCATCGGCACAGCTTCTCGTTCAGCTCGTAAATGATGTCCGGCGCCAGATTCTGGGCAACAACCTGCGAGCGGGCGACGGCAATGGTGTGAGGTAAGGGCTGATCGGTAACGCAGTGGGCACGGCAGGTGCCACAATCGGCACAAGAAAAGAGTTTTGAGACACTGTCTTGATTCCACTCCAAGAGGCCTCGCCGCTGGGAAGCGATGAGCAAAGCCCAACCATGGGGAGTCAAGGTCTCCAGAGCGGTGACATGGCCCACGGAACAAACATGGCGGCACATCAGGCAATACCGGCAATTATCGGCAGTGAGGAGAATCTCTTCGTTGGTCATGAATTACATCCTTACAATTCTGCTTCGCGCTTAGAAGCCAAAGCCAATTTTTCCTGGGTTCATGATGCCATTGGGATCAATGGCTTTCTTCAGTTTACACACAAAAGGCCAGGCGGTACCGTACTGCCTGCGCATGTACCGCGATAGTTTCAAGCCGACGCCATGATGCTCGTTGATCATACCGCCGTGGGCCAATACGGTCTGCATAGCCGTATTCCAGACGCGATTATGCAACCGTAGTGCTTCCTGGGCATCTTGCGGCGGTTCCTCGATGATAAAACGGGAATAGAGCATGGCGCCCCAATGAAACCAGTGCGAAAAGTGACCGATAAATCGGATATTCCAATCGGCATAGGTCTCCTCTACCGCCTTTTTCTCGGCCCAGTACAGTTTTTCGATCTTATCGTAGGTCGTGATCGTTTCCGTGGTGCCGTACATCCAGGGAAGTTTGAGATTGATGGGAGGGTAGTAGAAATCATAACGATGATTCCACCATTTCCAGCCCGGTTCCGCACCTAGATCCTGAGCATCTAAAGCACGGCATATTGCCAGGGCTTTTTGTTCTTCCAGGGCGGCGATATCCGGATCCCCATCGAAGCCCAAAACCATGTAGGCGCCATCGAACTCGTAACCCAGGATATCCTTCACGCGCGATGCCGTGGAGGCTGGGTCGTAGAGGCGGATGACGAAGGGGTGCAAGCGCTGGGTCATAATCTGGCGACCAGCCTCCAGAGCTTTACCCAAATCATTAAAAAGAATACCCCGCAATAACCGCGCCTCGGGAATGTACTCCACACGCATGGTGGCTTCCGTAATGAACCCAAACGTCCCTTCTGCCCCCAACCACAGGCGGGACCAGTCGGGACCAGAGGCGTGCTGGGGTACAGGTGGCGTACGGATAATCTCGCCCGTGGGAAGCACGATTTGCATGGAAAGCACCATGTCCTCGGCCTTACCGTATTTTGTGCTCACGGTACCGGTGCCGCGCGGCGCCAGATACCCGCCTAACGTGGCGCAGTTGGAAGAAGCGGCATAATGCGGCAAAGTCAGGCCCTGCTCATTCAAGGCCCATTCCAATTCCTGGCCGATGATCCCGGCTTCGGCGGTCACGGTCAGCGACACCTTGTCGATCTCGAGAATCTTGCTCATGCGTTTCATGTCGACAAGAATGCCCCCGAACATCGGCAGAGCCCCTCCCTGCGTACCTGAACCCCCGCCCCACGGTATCACGGGTATGCGATATTTGTTGGCAATCTCTAAAATTTCTGAAATCTCGGCGGCCGAAGCGGGATGAACCACATATTCGGGAGGAGTAAGCTTCTCTCCTCGATCCAGCCACATTTGCGGCATCCACGACCAGTCTGTGGAATATACCAGCTTATCACTGGCGTCGACCGACACAAAGTGTGAACCAACTACATCCTCCAACTCACTGCGAATCATCTCCATGCGAAAACGGCTTTGGGGCATAACGATCAATCTCCTGAAAATATGCTGCCCGAGTCAGCACCAATACGGTAAAACATGTTGTGTGACAAACTAACCCGTGAGCGTCTTGAAAATCAGCCAGTCCAGCTCTTCATAGTCCCGGCTGCTGCGCAAGGCCTCGATCCGGTCATGATCCAGGGAGCGTACGACTTCGACCAAACGGAGGAAGGTGTGCAGGCTGTTGCGTAAATGTTTGGTAGCCAGTTCCGCCGGTTGGGTGCGCAGAGCCTTGACATCCAACCCCACCATTCCTACCTCCCAAAAGCGGTTCTCGTCTAAGACCCGCACCTGGTTGAAAGCGCGGCGCAGATTGACAGAGCCAAAGGAACGATCCTGATCAAACTTGAGACCATTCTGATCGTTGAGATGCACGCTGTAGAGCTTGCCAAAAGCCAGGGCAAAGCTCATTTCGTCGGCAGGATCAAGGCCAGCCAAGATGGCGTGGGCCGACTCGATTAACCCGCCAACACGCGCCGGATCGCTGGCCTGCATGCCCAGAGCGAGAGCATGACCGATGGTAGGGATGTAGGCCAGATCCATGGGCTCATTCGGTTTGGGCTCGATGGCGATGCGCAGTTCGGGGTCATAGTCGAGAAGAGTGTCGATTGCCTCCAGGAGTTGCTGCGTCGCTCGCACGGCGTCTTTTGCCTCGCGCAGGTACGTTCCCTCGCGTGCC
>JAADFV010000199.1:0-5056 GCA_013152695.1 Chloroflexota bacterium
GGTATATACATGCCTGCATCCCAGTTCATCGCATTTTCGCCTGCTGCCAGGGTGACAGGACCAGTACAACCGCTGGCAGGATCAGCATCGCTGTCGAATGCATCATTCCCGCCCTGATTCTGAGGGCTAAAGCTGTAACCTGAAAGCAGTTGAAAGTCCAGACTGTAGGTACCGGGGGTGATGTCATTAAAGGCAAAATGGCCCGTACCATTGGTGGTCGTACTGAGGTAGGTGGTGCTAAGACAATTGCTATCTTGATGTAGATGTACCGACACCCCAGCCAACCCACTTTCGCCCCCGTCTTGAATGCCATCAGTATCGAGGTCGTTCCACACCCAATCGCCCACTTGGGCGGGGAGGGGCGTATGCGTGGGGGTCGGCGTGAATGTAGGTGTGTGTGTCGGGGTAGGTGTGGGTGTGGGGGTCGGGGTTGGAGTAGGGGTTGATGTGGGTGTGGTGTAGGTGATCAGAAGATAAGGACGATTGCTGCCTGCTTCACGTGAATAGAAGGGATAACTATAATTCTTGCCGCTGGACGGCCCGTGGAGGTAAACACCATAGTTCGGGCCTTTGCCAAAGGCTTTTCCCACCCATTCTTGCGCCAGGCTGGTGATGGTCCAATGCACCCAGCCGGGCGCAGTGGAAGAAATCGTCGTAGAACCGCTGGAGGCGCCGGAAATAGAGGGTTTACTGTTCCAGGTGGGACAGCTCCAGGAACCCAGGATTTTGTGTGCTGTGACCGTAGCCGAGGCGCCCGTGGAAGTCTTTTTATACAGGTACAGCCGGGCAGAGGTAATGGTGGCGTTGTCGGGAATGGCATACATATCGAAGCCCAGCAAGGCGCCTCGCACATAAGGGCTGCCTTTGGGCGGCGCCTCGTAGACGATTTCCAGATCGCCGCTGCAATTGCTGGTATTGGGGTCGCCCGAATCGATGGTGGCGTCGGCCACACATGACTCGCTGACCGACACGGGGGAAAGGATACGGGCTGGCAAGAGTACCACGCCGGAATGTGTTGCAGGCATGGCGCTTTGCATGTCGGTGGGCGGGGCTGCTCCCGAGGGGGTTGTTTGCGCGCCAACATCCGGCTGCATGATCAGAGCAAGGCTGATGAGACTCAAAACCAGCACCCACAAGAAAGAACGTCTGCTACGATTTAGGAAAAACATAAGGTGCCTCTCGATAGCAAGTGATAAATGGTGGTATGTTTCCGAGGCGGATATTTATTTTGCAGTGGTCGACGACATTATGAGGCGCAGAACGATCTGCGCCAGCTCCTTCTCTCCCACAAAGGGATGCCTGAGACGGGTAGGTATCTCAAGCAAATAACCTCCAAGACGACCATCATCCAGTAGCCAACAGCGTAAGATAAAACTTGTATGGGTCATGGCTCTGCGTTCCTGAGGTTCGTCTTGCCTTTTGGATTGGAGAGAAGTGGGCATCGAGTCCTCATTCGGTGTATGAGAAGGGTAAGTCAGGTAACAAGGTCTCAGGGTAAAAGGATGCAGACATCTTTTTCTTTGGAGCCCGTGTCCGTCAGCGTTTGTCCGCATCCAGGTTCCAGAACAGGTTTTCAATCCCAGTTTACCCTCCCATTCTCGCCCCACTCTCACCTGATTGTCGTCCCTTCACGACAAAGTGCCCCGGCTAATCATTTATTTCTTTTGCAAGGCAATTTTATCCCTCTGTATCGTGCGAATACTCACGCCCAGAACTTCCGCCAGATCCTCCAGTTTGGGTGTGGCACCTTGCGCCTCGGCTTCGCGCAGCAGGCGAGTCAGTCGTGCACGACGCACAGCAATGCCACCCCTGGTTTTTTTTATGGCAGTATCAGCAGGACCGGCATCAATGGTCCAGGTCACACGACTAGCTCTCCCATCTTCGGTACGTGTCAGCCAACGGGTGATGCTTTGGCGAGGTGAAGGGGCTTCAATACCCCAGTCATACACGGTTTGCATCAAACGGCGGGTGATAGGGCCGCGCCGGAATAGGGCCTGGCGAGCCTCATCGTCTTCCAGCCGCGCGGCAGTTTCCAGCAAGACACGATATGCTCGTCGCAGATAAGCGCGGCCACAATCGTGTTGTCCATTGGCGGCCAGGGCCAGGGCATGGGCAAAGTAGACTTCGGTTTTGACATCGTCGGCCCGCGCTCCCTGCAACAGGGCCAGGATAGCCTGCTCACTGTAGCGTAGTGCTTGCTCCGTCTTACCCATCCCCAGATAACAATGGGCCATCAATCCCAACAGCTCGGAAGTCATCTCCCATTCGCCTCGATCGACATGAGCCTCATACGAGGCTTGCAAGACTTCCAGACTCTCTGCAAAACGTTCTTCCAGCCACAAGATATAACCTTTGAGAGCCAGGGTGGCGGCAATCCAGCCTGAGTGCTTGTGGGCGCGGAAGCTACGCAGGGCTGATTCAGCCAGGCTCATGGCCCGATAAATCTCGTCACCTCCCAGATAAAGGCAATTGTAGGCCTGATTGTATTGATTAATGGCAAGCGCCATTTCATCATGATGCCGGGCCAAGATTTTTGCAGCTTCACGCAGCAATGACTGACTGCGACGAGATTCCCCCAAAAGATCATGGATCTCGGCCAATTCGTTGAGTACGCGCACTTCTGCTCTGTCCATTCCCGCGTTTCGAAAGATGGCTAGCGCTTCTGTATAGGCCTGACGGGCCTGAAGCAAACGCCCCTTAATGGAGTGCAGCCATGCCGATAGCCTCAGCGCCCGTGCATAGTGAGGATAATACTGGTAGCGGCGGGCCAGTGACAGCGCCTCTGTTATATACAGGCCTGGTTGCGTGGCCCGACCTTCCTGTAAACTCATGCGCCCCAACAACAATAAGCAGTCCAGGGTAATATCGATTGCCTTCTGCTTGTGCGCCAGGGCCAAAGCCTGTTCTGCTATCCTGTAAGCCTGGCGCTGATGCCCCACTTCCCAGTGTGCTGATGCCAGCAGCCATAGGGCGCGTGCCTCGATTGTTCGATCTTCAGCTCGATGGCTGCCTTGCAAGGCCCGGTTTGCTGCTGCCAATGCTTCTTGCCACTGGCTCTGTAGTAGCGCCAGGCGTCCCTGTCGGATCAAAGTTGCAAGCGCATGTTCATCGCTGGCAGCCAATGCACGTTGCGCCCGTGGTAAGTTGTGTAAAAGCAAAGCCACATCGAAATCCAGATAGTTGATTTCTTGTTGTGCTCCGGGCAGTAGGGAGGAGCGTTTAAGTGTTGCCAGCATTGCTTCAGCACTGGCGCATTCGCCCTGCAGGATGGCCGCCCGTATGGTGGACAGGGCATCACTCGTTTGGTCAAAGCCCTGGGCCAGCGATGATTGCGGCGCGGGTAGAGGAACGCGTTTGCGAATGGTATGGGCCAAGATCTCAGTACTGGTGTCAGGTGGGATTCCCAGTTGTGGACAAATTTCATGAACAAAGTAATCGTAAATTTGCAAAGCTTCGCCCCGCTGCCCTAACGCCTGATGAATTCGCATGAGACGTCGCACTGCCTCTTCATCGAAGGGCTCTTCTCTCACCAGACGTTTGGCAAGCGCCAAAGCCTGGGCATAGTCTTCCTGTTCCATCCACACATCGCGCAATTGTGAGGCGATGCGAAGAAATGTGCCCCTTAAGATCTCCCGCTCTTCGAGAATCCAATCATCAAAATGATCGATGAGCAAATCGTCATCGTAAAGAGCAATGGCTGCGGACCATTGCTGAGGATCGCTGCTTTTGGCCAATGTGAGAAATGCAGTGACGTCTACCCAAACAGCCTCTATTTCCAGCCAGAGTTCATGCCTCCGGGCCTGAATAGGCAAATAAGGCGAGGTCCGACGGAGCCCGTAGAGGGCGTCGCTTAACCGCCGCCGGCTTTTTCGTGGTGTCTCTCCCGGAAAAAGCCTTTCGGCCAACTGTTCACGCCGGCGCATTTGGGGCCGCAGTAATAACAGAGCCAGCAAGGGCTGGGAGGGATAGGGTGGTATGCTGCGCTCGCACTCATCCTGAACGATGCGCAATTTGCCCAAGAGGTGAAACTGTGGTGGTTCGGCGGGAACTGGAATTTTGCCTTGGATGAATAAGCCACTGTGGTGCATAGATGTCGCTCACAGCAGATGGCACTGCGCCGCCTAATGGGCGCGCACTGGTGGAACCCCCAAGGTACGTCGCGTCGCAGACGCATAAGCGCCGCCGTGGGGCGTTAAGCAACCCAAAAAAATGATATAAATGACATCCTCACCCAAGGCTCCGCCCTGCCGCAGCAATTCCGCAACGTGCTTCTACCACAGCGTCTCGTCTGTCTCACCGGCCGGAGCAATGGCTACGGTGTGCCGGAGATTTGCGGCGGGGCTGTGGAACGAAGGGTGGGGAGCAGGCTGACCAGCGTGCGACCAGTCGCCAATAAAAAACGCCCGCGCGTTGACACGCACAGGCGAGAAGAGACGGAGCAGACCGTTGGCAGAGACATCATTGACAGCCGATCATACCGGCAAGGGGGTGGGCGAGCGACTGTTCAAGCGTGGCGGCGAACAGTCAGGCTCAATATCTGCGCTTGGAAACTGATTGCAGGCAAAGTACCACATCTCATCTTGCCTGTCAAATCACATTTCGGTAATCCGTTATGTCCACTTTGCTCCGTCTTTTCCTGAGAAAGCTCAGCTACCGCCATGTAGCGCTTCAGCACGAGCCAGATATACCCCTCCCACCCTCTTCCGGCCGCTCACTTCGGCCTGCAACCGCATGTTCCACCACAAACCATGGTTGCCTTTCTGAAACAAAAAGGCCCGACAGAGCGGGTCTGACGGGGTCAAATTACCCGGAACGGGAGCGACGGGAATCCGTTACTGTCGTGAGTAACCAAACCCTAAATTAAATAGACCCCAATGCACTTATGGGGCGTGTGAACCTATCCAGGTTTGCACGCCCTTTTTTGTTGCCCTTTTTTCGAGACCAAAAGGAGGTTTGCTCATGCAACACACGAAATACCCTCAGTTTGAGGCAAATCAGCTCCTGAAATCGGAGGATATCGCCCAGTGGATGAATATATCCCGGTGCACCGTCATGC
>JAADFV010000199.1:5064-6262 GCA_013152695.1 Chloroflexota bacterium
CGCTGGGTGAAACGAGGTCACCTGGCTGCTAACAAGATCGGTAATGTCACTCGCATCCGGCCGGCCGATTTCCTGCACTTCCTGAAGAGCCACGATACAGGAGAGCAGCAATTCAACGGCAAGTAAATTCCCTCGACAGAAAATCCCTCTTCGTCTCTACGAAATAGCTTCTGGATCCAATCTCGATTCCGACAACGATGGATTCGCCAGCTTCGCATGGACACGCTCCCGCAGTTGCTGCACCTGAGGCCAGGCCATGACCTCCTCGGACTCCGCAGGCTCGCGGGCCTCTAGGGCGCGCCGGATGTCCTCATCCGTCCCGACGTTGAGCTGTTCCAGAAGCCAGTAAAAGCTTTCTTCTTGCCGTTTCACTTCATCCGCAGGCACTTCTTCAATCTCATAGGAGGACATCTGCCGCGTCAACGCATACACGATGAACTGGTTCAGTGAGACATTTTCCTTGCGGGCGGCGGCCTTCAGTTGCCGATGCAGCGAATCGGGTAATCGTAAGGTCAGTCGACTCATCTTGCTTACTCCTCGATGAAAGTTTGCATGGCGCTCCACCAGGCCACGAATTCTGGCGGCGTGAGCGTGCGCAATTGCAAGGATTGGCGGGCCTGCCGAAAGTCCGCTGTGTTCCAGGTGATCAGCAAGGCGCTGGCGTTCTGGACACAATCCACTACATGCTCATCCGCTGGATCTGGTGAACTCGGTCGCCAGGTGTAGTAGATGGGCACGAACTGAGCTCGTTCCAGCAGGGCCCGAAGGACAGGCTCGATCTGGCGCCAGCGCTGTTGAGATAATTTCCGGCTTAGGACATCGACGTACTCCAGGGCCAGCGCTTCGCACACAGCAACCTGTAATTCTCCGGTGAGCCAAGCCTCAATGATCAAACTGCTGGCCAGGCCTTTCTTCGTCAGACCTTCGAAGAGAACATTGGTGTCAACGACAATCCTCAACGACTGCAAATCCATGATGACACTATTATAGCACCGTTTGTGATGTCGTACAACCTCGATTTCGATCTTCACAAGGAGTTCACATGATGATCCAACACCATATCCTTGGCCTCGACCCTGGCTTCGGCGGCTTCAAGCTGGCCGAGGTCACGCCCGATGGCTTGCAAACCGCTTATCTTCCCGCAGCCGCGCCCTCGCCGCCCTCGCTCAGGCCATGGCGCAGGCCGGGGATGAGCTTC
>JAADFV010000200.1 GCA_013152695.1 Chloroflexota bacterium
TAGCGTTCATGCGGATCATTTTCACCACTTATCTCCACCTTCGAGGAGGATCACTTGTCAGAGATACCATTAGTTGAAGCGCGAGGTATCAAGATGTACTTCCCCATCCAGCAGAGCTGGCTGGTTAAACTTCTGACCCAGCGTAGAGATCAGTGGGTGAAAGCAGTTGACGGGGTGGATCTTAAGATCTACGCCGGAGAAACTGTTGGACTGGTGGGGGAATCAGGATGTGGCAAGACCACCTTCGGGAGGGTGTTGACGCGTCTCTACGAACCCACAGCCGGCCAGGTCCTGTTTAAAGGGCATCCCATTAACGCTAAGGTCGCAAGCCAGGAGGCGGTGATCTTTGACGATGCACCGAGTGTTCCCCGCGATCGTTTATTTGATTATGCAACCTTCTTTCAGACCACGCAAATCATCTTTCAGAACCCCTATTCTTCCTTGAATCCCCGCAAGACAGTACGCCAGATCGTGTCTGTGCCGTTGCGAAACCGGGGCATTAAGAACTTCAAGGCAATCGAGGAGGAGGCCGCACAACTTTTGCAGCGGGTGGGCATACCAGAGAACCGTATAGACGCCTATCCTCACCAGTTCAGCGGCGGACAGCGCCAGCGCATCGGCATCGCCCGTGCCCTGGCTCTGCGGCCCCAATTTATTGTCTGCGATGAACCTGTTTCGGCCCTGGATGTATCGATTCAGGCTCAAGTGATCAACCTGCTGGAGGAATTACAGGAAGAATTCAACCTCACCTATCTTTTCATTGCCCACGACCTCAGCGTTATTTACCATATCAGCGACCGCGTGGTGGTGATGTATCTGGGGCATGTGGTTGAGGAAGGCCCTACCGATGACATCTTCTTCAACCCCTTGCATCCCTACACCCAGGCCCTGTTGGCCGCTGTTCCGTCGGTAGACAAGAAAAAACGCCATGAGCACATTATCCTCACTGGTGACGTCCCCAGTCCTCTCAATCCACCCTCCGGCTGTCCCTTCCATCCCCGTTGTTTCGCCAAGATCGGCACCATCTGCGAAAATGAAAAACCACCCCAATTCCATATGGGGCAACAGATGGCTGCCTGTTGGATTCACCAGAACGCTGGGGTTGTTGAATAAAAGAGGAACGCTCTGAAAATGCTTTTTTTACAAACAACAGGCTTACACACCGAAATGGGACGCCAACACGCCGTCCAAGTTCGAGCGTATCGCGCCGCCATTCTCCATGCTATGAACGAGCGCCTGACCGAACTCGACCAATTGGCGTACGACTACCGCCCGGTTTTGGAGGAGGCGGTCGTTTTCATGGAGGAGCATGGCCGATCCACCTGGGATATGTTACGCGGGATCAGTGAAGGGTTGAAGATCGAATGGGAGTTGATGCAGCGTTATACCCTCAGTTCCTATCTGCTCGATTATCAGCACAGCGCCGGTCAACAGAGCCACAACGCACCTGTACAGGAGGGGTGCACCAGTTTTGCCGTGGCCGCACCGCTGGCGGCAGAGCAGGCTCCCCTGCTGGCTAAAAACCGCGATTACAGACTGGATCACATCAACTTGCAAGCTTTGATCTACAGCACGCCCGCACTCGGCTACCGCTACCTACACCTGGGCAGCGTGGGCAGCACGGGGGTGTTCAGTTCCGGCATGAACGAGTGCGGCCTGGCTATCGCCGATACACATGTCGTCTCACTCGACATTGGCCCCGGCCTTCCCCGTTACGCCCTCATGCAAGAGATTCTGGAACGCTGTGATTCCACTGCCGCCGCCTGCGACTACCTCCGGAGCGTGAAACACATGGGGGCGGGGACATTGTTACTGGCTGATCGGCACGGCCATCTGGCCATGTGCGAAAGCGCGTATCGCCAGTCCGATGTGCGGATGCAGGTCGGCGGCTGGGTTGTGCGCACAAATCATTTTTTGGGCGAAAGACTACGTGACAAGTGCCTGGATACCGAACCCCCAGAACAGCAAGGCAACTCGGAGGCGCGTTATACTTTTGTTACCGAGCAACTGGCAGCCGCAAAATCGGTCGATGCCAACTGGGCGCGGGCTTTGCTATCGACGCATGAGCAAGGTCTGCGCTGTCTTTGCAAGCATCCTGACGAAACCACTTCGGGGGCGACGATCCTGGGCACCGTCTTTTTGCCGGGCACACAGCAGATTTGGTTGGGGGCAGGGACACCCTGCAAGGCAAAGTGGCTGGTCGTGGGCTTTGCAGACTAAGCATGGTTTCCCAGTACACGAGGGCGTAAGGGATGTGGACTTGATAAGCGTTAGCTGTAGCGGTGATGCGGCGGTTTTTGCCGACTAACCCGGCGCATCACGGATGTGCTTGACGCAAAAGAAAAAATCCCAACCATCCCTGGACTTACGCCTCGCTGGTCTCGTTTCCCAGTCTCCCAGTTTCAGTAAACCGGGATTTGACAATAGGTAGATATTAGATATAATATATAATATCTTATCCTTCATCAAACACGATCATACAGATGGTGCAAAATGAATCGAGGCTCTGTCTCCCTACACTTATCGCAAGATCATCTCCCCCTCGCTGATTTGGTTTTTAACAGTCTGCGTGATGCTATCATCCAGGGCAGTCTGCAACCGGGGACCTGGCTGCGGCAAGCACCGTTGGCTGAGGAGTTAGGCGTGAGTCAAATGCCGGTGCGGGAGGCGCTCAAACGGTTGGTAGCCGAGGGCTTAGCTGAACGCATCCCTTACAAGGGCGTCAAGGTTGTCGAATTCACACCGGAAGATATTGTTGATATCAGCACCAATCGTCTGGTCTTGGAAAGTTTGGCCGTTCGTTTGGCAGCACCTTTGATCACAGATGAAGAATTAGCGGAGTTACGAAAGATATTAGAAGAATCTGAAAAATGCGTGACTGAAGAAGAGGTGTCTCGCCGCCGGGTTTTGAATAATGAATTCCATCTTCTCATTTGTAAGGCCAGCAGGCGCCGTTACCTTGTGCATTTGATCGAAGCGTTATGGAAATGGTTTCCCAGTGTGATGTTATATGAAGGCATGTTGCGTCAGAAAGATCTTCTCCCTATTCGTTCAGAACGAGAAAATCAAGAGCACTGGGCGATTCTACACGCGCTGGAGCAGAGAAATGCACAACTGGCCGAGAGGGAAGTACGCCGGCATATTCAGAATTTATCCCAGGAGTTAACGGAAATTCTCGGCATTCCCGAAGAAGTAGTCAAGCCTTTGGGAGAACTCTATCCGCACTATTCTCTACTCGAACAGACCGTCAAGCCATGATGCAAGTAAATCACTTTAGAAGATATATGTGTGAAAATTGAGGTGAACTGTGAACGCATTCGAGCTAATGCCGAAAGCATTGTTGCATTTTGCGCGGCTCATAGTATCGAAGTTGTGGCAGTGACCAAGGGCGTCTGCGGTCATCCAGATGTCGGGCGTGCGATGTTGGCTAGGGGGGTGAAGTGCTTGGGAGAATCACGCCTTACGCATGTACGGCGGCTACGAGAGGCGGGCATCGATGTCGATATCATGATGTTACGGCTACCTGCCCTCAGCGAGGTGGATGATGTCGTACACTTGACGCAAACTAGCCTTAATTCGCAAGTGAAAACGGTACGAGCACTTTCAGTCGCTGCCCAGGCTCAGGGCGTCACCCACCAGGTCATTCTCATGATCGATGTAGGCGACCGGCGCGAAGGGGTGATGCCGGAAAAGGCTGTGCGTGTGGCGAAACAAATGGCCAACTTGCCGGGTATTGTTTTTGTGGGCGTGGGTGCCAATGTCAGTTGTATTGGTGGGGTGCAGCCGACACATGAAAATACGCAATTACTTGTCGATGTTGCGGAAGAGATCGAACATAATCTGGGCATTCCCCTGCCGATCATTTCGGGTGGCAATACTTCGAGCCTTTTCCTTCTGGCCAACGATGAGATGCCGGCGCGGGTCAATCAGCTCCGTATTGGCGAAGGCATTCTCCGTGGCGCCGATCCCAATGGTCGCTGGGTGTTGCCCACGCCTTATCAGGATGCTTTTAGCGTTATTGCTGAGGTTATCGAACTCGAAGCAAAGCCCTCTTTACCCGAAGGCCCGATTCTGCTCGATGCATTTGGCCGCAAACCTCATTGGCAGGATTTGGGTATTCGGCAAAGGGCTGTCCTTGATCTTGGCGAGCAAGACCTGTACGTCTCCGGTCTTACTCCCAAGCGTCCGGGTGTCAACATCATCGGAGCCAGTTCCAACCATCTGGTGGTGGATGTGACAGATGCTCAACCTCCTGTGCAATTGGGGGATGAGCTGCAGTTTGCCCCCAATTATGCTGCCCTGGCAACAGGGATGGCCAGTCATAGCGTCACCCATATTCTCAAACCGATCGGAGTCTGAACTATGTTGGATATTCTCATCAAGCGGGGGATGGTCATCGACGGCACTGGTCGGCAAGCTTTCCAGGCGGATATAGGCGTGGCCGAGGGGCGCATCGTTGTTATTTCCCAACATGCTGGGCAGGAGGCGGTGCATAGCATCGATGCGCAGGGCCTGCATATCGCCCCCGGCTTCATCGATCCGCACACACATTCGGATTATCCCCTTCTGGTGAGTCGCCATGCCGAAAGCAAAATCCGCCAGGGGGTGACGACAGAGGTTGTCGGCAACTGCGGCTTTTCGCCTGCGCCCCTGGTGGGGGAGGCAGTGGCAGAGGTGAGGGCCAGAATGGCAAAGATAGGGGTGGAAGTCACCTGGCGCAGTATGGGGGAATACCTCGACCTCCTCCGCAAGCCCGGCATCGCTGTCAATGTGGTGCCGTTGATAGGGCATAACGTCATCAGGGGTGGGGTCTTGGGCTACAATGACGTCCAACCCACGCCAGAGCAGCAGGTGGCGATGGAGCGCCTAGTGAGGGAAGCGATGGAGCAAGGTGGGCGCGGGCTCTCGACCGGCCTCTTTTATTCTCCTGGCTACTACGCCACAATGGAGGAAGTGATCGGCTTGGCGCGAGTTGTGGGGGAACATGGCGGTATCTATGCCAGCCACGTGCGCAGTGAGAGTGAT
>JAADFV010000201.1 GCA_013152695.1 Chloroflexota bacterium
GAAACGCTAGCGAAGGGTCTCGCGGTAGATAAATCGCTAGATTCTTCACTAGAATTGGCACCACGATGGGCCTTTTCGTGTTAATATTCGCATCCTTTTGATGTTTGTTGACCTTAAAAAGCCGTTCAGAATGACAGTTTAAAGGAGTATTTGTTAGGAAATAACGTCAACTATCCCTCATAACTTACGTGTTTGCACTTAGCGGGGCTGACTACTGCCTTGTTTTCTGGCAAAAAGCAGCCAGCCCCTTTACCCTGCTCGTGCTAGAGCAGAAGAAAGGGGCTTAACCTTGCAATTATTGCACACCCACTTCAAGGCAGCCATTGTCCTGGCACAAAGCCATGCTCTGTACCGGGCTACCTGCACACAGACTTACCGCTCTTGCTTATTGCTGATTACGTGAGCGGGCACGGCGAAGGAAAGCGGGAATATCGATATCGTCGGCGTCGCGATCGCGACGAGGAAAGTCGATCGTCTTTCCTGGGGCCGTTCGTGGCTTTTCCTGCTGCTCGACAGCCTCGAAGCCAGTAGCAATAACAGTGATGCGAAGTTCGTCGTTGAGGGTGGGGTCGATGACCGCGCCGAAGATGATGTTGGCATCGGGATGGGCGGTTCGGCGGATGATCTCGGCCGCTTCGTTGACCTCGAACAGGCTCATATCTTCACCACCTGTGACGTTGAAGAGAATACCGCGGGCGCCTTCGATGCTGATGTTCAGTAGTTGCGAATGAATCGCTTCTTCAGCAGCTTGCTGGGCACGGTTTTCACCTCGTCCTGAGCCGATCGCCATGAGAGCTGCGCCGCCCTCGCTCATGATGGAGCGCACGTCGGCAAAGTCCAGGTTGATCAAGCCGGGAATGGTGATGAGTTCGCTGATGCCCTGGATGCCCTGCCGTAAGACGTCGTCAGCGGTGGCAAAGGCTTCCTGGACACTGGCGCGTTTGTCTACAATCTGGAGGAGGCGGTCGTTGGGGATGACGATGAGGGTATCGACATGCTGGGAAAGGGCGGCAACGCCCTCATCGGCAAGCTGGCGGCGACGGGAGCCTTCGAAGGTGAAGGGTTTGGTGACGACGCCGATGGTAAGGGCACCGGTTTCACGGGCAATGCGGGCGATTACAGGAGCCCCACCTGTACCCGTACCGCCGCCCATGCCGGCTGTGACGAAGATCATATCGGCGCCACTGAGGATTTCTTTGAGTTCTTCTGCCGATTCTTCAGCAGCCTGTTCTCCGATGTTGGGGGAACCACCCGATCCAAGGCCTTTGGTGAGTTTGTCGCCAATACGGACGCGCAGAGGTGCGTCTGAGAGCATCAAGGCCTGGGCATCAGTGTTGACTGCCACAAATTCGACACCTTGAATGCCTTCAGCAATCATACGGTTGACAGCATTGCCGCCACCACCTCCTACGCCAATGACTTTGATCTGGGCGAGGTTTTCGATGTAGGGACGAGGTGCTTTACTCATAAATAGGTCCTCCAGACGATTGGGGGTGTGCAAGGTAAATGATCATACGGGCGGGCCGCAAGTTGGTAGATTGAATGAGAGAGATACGGATTTCGCGATATCGTAAGATGCTTTTTGGCGGTGATCAATTGAAAAAGAGGGGGTGTGCCTGCTTGTCAGCTGGGAAGCAGATTTCGCAGCCACTGGGGAATAAGAGAACGACGGTGACTTTGTGAGCGAGTTGTCTCGTAGACACCCTGGCGTTGTGCCCAGAGCAGGAGGCCAAAGCCGGTGGCATAGGCCGGGCTCTGCCACTGCGGAGGGATGTTGACGATGTTGGTGGGGATTCCGACACGGATGGGAAGTTTGAAAACTTCGCTAGCAAGTTCTTTGAGCCCGGGAAGCTGGGAGGAACCCCCTGTGAGGACGATGCCCGCCGGAAGGAGGCCATCATAACCCGAACGGTTGATCTCCCGCAAGATAAGTTGCAGAATCTCTTCGCCACGGGCTTCCAGGATTTCGGCAATGAAACGCCGCGAGGCATTTTGCGAGGCGGAATCGCCAAAGGCTTCGGCACTGATGAAATCCTCTTCTGTGAACCATTCCGGCAGGACATGGCCATAGCGAATTTTGAGGCGTTCGGCGATGTTGTAAGGGGTACGGAGCCCCATCGCCAGATCGCGGGTGAGATGGTCTCCTCCCACCCCCAGGACGACGGTGTGCCAAACAGAGCCATCCAGGTAAATGGCGACATCGGTGGTGCCGCCGCCAATGTCGGCGACAACGACGCCCATGTCTCGTTCTTCCTGGGTGAGAACAGCCTCACCGCTGGCCAGGGGCTCGAGCACGACTTCTTCGACATTGACGCCGTTGCCTTGAATACATTTGAGTAAGTTGTTAATAGCCGCACCAGAGCCGGTAATGACATGGGCGTTGACTTCGAGGCGATAGCCATGCATGCCAATCGGTTCTTGCACGCCTTCTTGTTGGTCGACAGTAAAGTTGCGGGCGATGGTATGGATGATTTCGCGGTCGGCGGCGAGGGGAATGGCACGGGCGGCATCGAGGGCACGGTCGATATCTTGACGGGTGATACTGCGGCCACGGGGGATGGCAACCGCACCTTTGCTATTGTGGGAACTGATGTGGGCGCCGACAATGCCAACGTAGGCGTTGTTGACGGTTACGCCAGCATCTTGCTCTGCTTTTTCGATCGATTCGGTTATCGCTTCTGTGGCAGCAGAGACATTGATGACGACGCCTTTACGCAGGCCGCGGCTGCGTGTGACGCCTGCTCCCAAAAGCTGCAATCGTCCGTCAGCCATGGGTTCAGCGATGAGGGTGCATATTTTGGTGGTGCCTACGTCGATAGCGGTAATGAATTCGACCACGGTGGTGTGTTTCTCTTTATGCGGTGGGGGAGGAGAAAGGAATTAGTGCCAGTAGGGATTCTTGGGGCGCAGATCGATCAGCTTTACCTGACGCTCTTCCTGAAGCAGGCGTTTGCGGATTGCTTCCCAGAGAATGAGTTTGTTTTCCATGTCGGTGGGAGGGCCAAAGAATACATTCCAGTCTTCGGGACTGACGAACCAAAGACCTCGTTGGGCTTCGTAGCGGAAAACTTTGACCTCGGGAAGAGCGCCGTGGATACGGAGAATGGCCTTGACAACGTCGGGATTCAGGTGGAGGTCATCGATAGCCACGGCTTGGTCATCATCGATGAGCCTAACAAGCTCGGGACGTGATTCTGCTTCGGGAGCCACCCGCCCCTCTTCGCTGATCCAGAAACGTTGGTTTTGTTGAATCTGATAGATGAGAACGGGTTCCCATTCTTGTAAATGAATACGAACCCGTGCCGGCAGACCGACCTCTACAGTGGCCTTTTGTACGTGGGGAAGTTGGCTTAATTTTTGTGCGACTTCTTTGGGATTGACGAAGAAGATGCTGTCAGCATAAATACCTGATTTGATGATGATATCGCGATCTGCGGTGTAACGGTTGTTTTCTATTTCGGCAGAGTATACATAAAATTGAAGATCGATAAAACTATACCCTATGGCCGTCAGGGCCGTCAAAAACAGGAGGAGGGCAAAGAGGTGAGAGCTATTCCAATTCGCGGTGAGATGTTTGAGTAGGGAACGGCGGCGCTTGCGGGCAGGACGGCGTGCGGGTGCTCGTGTTTTAGGCGTATCGGGCAGAAGACGTCGGGGGTCGAAAACCGCGACCGAAGGATGGGAAAAGCGCCGGCTTTTACGACGTTTACGCTTGCTCTTTGATTTTTTACGGGAGGGGGAAGAGCGGTAGATGGGCATGGGGGAAATGCTCAGACAAAGAAAGCGTCAGGCTATGGGGGTGAGGGTGGTTTGGTTACGGCTTTTTTCTTGGTATCGCTCCAGGGCAAGTTCGATCAGGCGATCGATGAGCTGGGTGAGGGGCAGGCCACTGGCTGCCCACAGTTTGGGGTACATGCTAATGGTGGTAAAACCGGGGATGGTATTGATTTCGTTGAGGTAAATTTTGCCGGATTGATCATCGAGTAAGAAATCGACTCGACTCATGCCGCTGCCGTCGATGGCACGAAAGGCCCGGATGGCCATTTCCTGGATGGTTTTTGTCTGGGCAGGTAGCGGGGATGCGTTCTTGGCTGGCACCATCGAGGTACTTGGCAGCATAGTCGTAAAATTCATTGCTAGGAACAATTTCGCCCGCAACTGAGACAATGGGGTCATCGTTGCCGAGAACGGAGATTTCAATTTCACGGGCATGGGGCACAGCTTGTTCGACGATGATTTTGCGGTCATAGCGTGCCGCCAGGGTCAGGGCTTGTTGTAATTCTGCCTGATTGTGGGCTTTGCTGATGCCAACGCTGGAGCCGAGATTAGCCGGTTTGATGAAGAGGGGATAGCTTAGTTCGGCTTCGATACGGGCAATACTGCTTTCGGGGTAGGCTTCCCAGATACGGCGCAAGAGGGTGAGCCAGGGGGTTTGCCGTAAGCCGGCTGAGCGGAAAATGGCCTTGGAGATGGCTTTGTCCATGGCCACGGCCGAAGCCATGGTGCCGCAACCCACATAGGGAATGTCGGCCAGGTCGAGGAAGCCTTGCAAGGAACCATCTTCACCGTAGGTGCCATGGAGGATTGGGAGGATGACATCGAGGTTGCCCAGGTCGGTGGGGCGGGGCCAGAGCGGGGCGGAGGCAGGGGCATTCTCGCCTTTGCTTAAGGTTTCCAGGGCCGTTTCCGAGAAAAGCCAGCGACCTTGATGGTCGATACCGATAGGGATGACCTCATAGCGGTTGCGATCGATAGCGTCGAGGACAGATTGTACGCTTTGCAGGCTGACCTCATGCTCACTGGAGCGACCGCCGAAGAGGACGCCGACACGTAACTTGGAAGAGGAGGGTTGGATCATAAGGCAGGGGGAGAGGGAGGATCGCCGGGCAGTGTGCTGAGCTCAGGCATTGTGCTCCAGTCGCCGACCAATTGAATTTCAGGCTGGAGGCTGATAGCAAAGCGATGATAAATAGTGTGACGGATATGGTTCATAAGTTCGATGACATCAGTAGCGGTGGCATGACCGAGATTGACGATAAAATTGGCGTGTTTGTCGCTAACAGCGGCATCGCCGATGCGATATCCTTTGAGGCCGGCGCTTTCGATGAGACGGCCGGCATAGTCGCCGGGAGGATTTTTAAAGATAGAGCCGGCACTTTTTTCGTGGGGTTGGCTGCGGCGGCGATGCTGGATGTATCGCTCGGCCCGTTGTTTTTCTTGCTCGATATCGTTGCGCCTGAGGTGAAAGGTGGCGCTGAGCACCACCGAAGAGCCAGACTGGTTTTTGAGGGCGCTTTGGCGATAACCGAGCCGAAGTTGAGAGGGTGTGAATGTGCGAATGCGACCCTGGTGCCAGAGCGTGGCATAGTGCAAGATGTCGGCTATACTGCGGCCATGGGCACCGGCATTGCCGGCAACGGCGCCGCCAATAGTACCGGGGATGCTTACAGCCCAGGCGAGGCCGCTAAGTTGCTGGCGAAGAGTGGCTCGGGCAAGACCGGCGAGGGCCACGCCGCTTTCGGCGGTGACGGGAGCCGGAGACCGTGATGTTTCGGGCCAAAGAATGCGTTTACAGTGGTTAAGGATCACGAGTGTGGAGATGCCGGCATCACTGATGAGGATGTTGGTGCCGCCTCCCAAGAGAAAGAAAGGGAAGCGATGGCAGTTTAGCAGATGCAGAGCGGCAATCAAGTGGGAAAGGTTCTGGATGGTGAGTAGCCAGCGGGCGGGGCCGCCGATGTTGAAACTGGTGTAAGGGGCCAGCTGGACATTCTCTTGCAATCCGTAACGTCCCAGTGCTGCCAGTTGTTTTTGCAGCTGAGGGGACAAGTCAGGGGCTTGGGTCACGATGGCTGAGAGGAGTCGGGGGAGGCCAGATCGGTAAGGAGGGCAGGGCCCAGTTGGGTGGCCGTGCCAGCACTGAGAATAATGATGACGCTGTGTGGCTTGACGTGGCGGTGCAGGTATGCTCGTGCCTTGGCCAAATCGCCTACGGCCAGGGCATCGTGGTGGCGACTGACCGCTGCCACTTGTGCGGCCGTGATCGAAGGATCAAAGGCCTCACGCGCGGCGTAGATATCCGTGACGATCAGGTGGTCGGCGGCGCCAAAGACCCCCTCGAACTGATCAAGGAGGGTTTTGGTGCGGCTGTAGGTGTGAGGCTGATAGATGGCCCAGATGTCGCGATCGGGATAAAGGGCGCGGGCTGCGGCCAGGGTGGAGCGAATTTCAGTTGGGTGGTGGGCATAGTCGTCGATGACGATGATATCGTTGATCTCGCCTTTGTACTCGAAGCGTCTTCCTGCGCCCTGAAAGGTGCTGAGATAAGAAGCTGCGGCTTGAAGATCAACGCCAGCAAGGTGGGCAGCTATGAGGGCTGCGGTAGAGTTGAGGATGTTGTGGATGCCAGGTATTTGCAGGCGGACACTAAGGCATTCGCCCGTAGGAGGGTGAAGTCGATAGGTCGTGGCCTTTGGGCCGATATCGATGTCGTAGATTTTCCAGCTGGCGCCGTTCCGGGTACCATAGCTGTGCTGGTGAGAGAGGCCGGGGTGTTGCTCGATCAGTTCCTGGATCAAAGGGTCGTCGTGGCAAGGGATGAGATGGCCTTCGGGGTGCAGGTTGTCGAGGAATTGATGAAAGGCATCGAGGTAGTCAGCCGGGGTGGGAAAGCAGTCAGGATGGTCCCAGTCGAGGCTGGTGAGGACAATCGTCTGGGGGAAAAGGCCGAGAAATGCATAGTCATACTCATCCGCTTCGATGACAAACGTCTGGCCCTCACCGGCATGTCCTGCCCCCAACCCTTTGACTTCACTGCCGATAATATAACCTGGGTCTTGCCCGGCGAGGGTGAGGATGTGGGCAATCATGCCTGTGGTTGTGGTTTTGCCGTGAGTTCCGGCCACGGCAATGACATCACGGTCACGGGTGAGCGGCGCCAAAAACGCAGTGCGGTTGACGACAGGGATACCCAGCTTTCGCGCTGCTTCTATTTCGCTGTTGCTATCAGGAATGGCAGAAGATCGCAGTACAACCACGGGACGAGCTGGCGCCTGGCTTGAGATGAGATTATCCGGATCGTGTCCCACCTTTATGTGTGCACCTTGTGCTTCTAGCTCGCGCAAATTGGGCGCCTCGTTTCGATCGCTGCCACTTACCTGGAAGCCAAGTTGAAGGAGTACTGTGGCGATGGGACCCAGGCCGGTACCGCCGATTCCCACGAGGTGAAAGCGATAGTTTTGGCGTTGTGGTTTCGGAAGCTGGAAAAGATTTTGCCAGGATGCAGTCATAGACAGTTGTGTGACCAGAGTCAATTGAGGGTGAACCTGCGAAAGTGAAGCATGCATGATAAGTCAGTCAATGAGTGCTTAATCTTTGACGCGGAAGAGGAGAAGGAGCATAACCATGCCGGCCCAGAACAGGGGCGGAACAACGTAAGGGGGAAGGAAGTTGGCTGCGGTTTCGGCAAAAGGGGTGAGGGGGAGGGTGAGGATGCCTAAGTCGGCGACCGGGTATTGATAAACGTCCTGAAAATACCAGAGGGTACCAGCTACCAGATAGCCGTTGAGGAGTCCGACGAGGATGTTGAGCAGCAGACCTGTGGGGCCTGTCGTAGGGCGTCCTTTGAGGGTGAAGGTTTCGCCGGCATAACTGGCAAAAACAATGAGAATAAAGGTGATGCTAAAGAAATCGCTGAGGATATGTTGCTGGGTGCGGGCAGAGAAGGCGGCAATGCCCGTTTGCTGGGAAATGACAGCAAGGGCACGAGGAGCGTAGGTCTCACCGAACTGGGTGATGATGAAGAGGGCCGCAAAAATTAGGGTGGTAACGCCCAATTCGCGGGCATAGCCACGCACAAGGGCGAAGAAGACGAAGAATAGGATGATGCAGGCCCAAAGAATTTCAAGCGGTCCCATGATGGTTATTTCTTCTTGACATGGGTGAGGGCAATGAGGGTGATGACAAGGATGAGGATGGGAATGATCCAGGTATTGACCTGTTGGTAAAGAATGGCGAAGGGGGCCAAGGCAATCTGGACGCCAACTTCACCGAGGTTGGGTGCCCCCTGGCTGAAAACTTCTTCGGCGCCTGGCGGAGGTTGAATGGGTACCTGGTCGGGAAGAGCAGGGAGAAAGAAGTAGGTAAGGACGAGTCCGTTGAAGGTGCCGGCCAGCAGGCCCATGATGGGGTTGGTCCGTTTCACATTGCGGCTGACTACATAACCGACAACGATCAACAGAATCATCATGATGAACAAGGCAATGTCCTGGTTTTCGGCGTTGATGAGCTGGCTACCACGGGCTTTTGCCAGGGCATTGCTCATTGGTTCGCCTGTAAGATCGCCTGTGGCTAAGGCTTTGGCGCCACCACTGGCCATGAGGACGAGTCCGTAGTAAAAGGTGTTAAGGATGCGGATCAGACTGAGCCCGAGCAATGTCGGCCGCCCAACCGCAAAACCGGCCAAGATCAGGGCCAGCTTGACCAACTCGGCGATGACGCCGCGCTGGTAACCTTGATAAGCAAAGACGCCCAGCAAGGCGAGAAAGAGAATGGTGCGTTCGGGATCGCTGACGTTAAGGGGCTGCATGAAAGGCTGATTGGCCTAAATCGAGGATGGTTGTGGCGATGTCGGCCGCGGCCCGGGGCCGAGCGAGAGCACGGCTGGCAGCGCTCATGGCTTTGAGTCTGTCTGGATCTTGGAGGAGTGATTGGATGGTGGGAAGAAGTTGGCTGGAGAGTTCGGCGTCTTCGAGGATGGTAGCAGCTCCATGTTCGCTGAGGAAGTGGGCGTTGGGATACTGGTGGCCGCCGGAGATGGGTAGGGGGACAAGCAGGGCGGGTAGGCCCACGGCAGGGAATTCACCCAGGGTGGCGGCACCGGCCCGCGCAACGGCAAGATCGGCGGCAAAAAAGGCGGCGGCCAGCCTGTCATCGAGATAGGGGAAACTGCGATAGTACGGGCGCAGTTCTGGCGGGAGTTTGGCCACAC
>JAADFV010000202.1 GCA_013152695.1 Chloroflexota bacterium
GGGGTAGGCGGGGGCGATGTCGGCGTTGGGGGCAGGGGTGTGGCGGTAGGTGGTAAGGGTGTTACCGTGGCAGGAAGTGTCATGGCCGTGGCGGTAGCTTCGGGGCTGGCCAGGGCCACGGCGGCAGGCGTCGGCGGCAGGGGCTCAGACGGGGGTGAAGAACGCATAGCGCTGAGCCAGAGGACAAGAAAAATGAGTGCCGCCAGGCTTGTGACGGCGGTAATCCAGGGCCAGTAACGCCGGAAATGGCTTGATTCAGTGGGGGATGTGGTCAGACGCGCTGTCAGTCTCCCTGCCACTTCCGTCCAGGGGCGACCTCGCTGTTTTTGCAGCCATGCTTTCAGGTCTTCGGGGTCTACATTCTCGTACGGGTCATTCGCTTTGCGCTCACTCATGAGGCCTCCGTGGTGATTCTTCATTGCTCGGGAGGAATGGTCGCCGATTCAGCCGGGATGAGAGACGGTGCAAGAGGGAGCGATAGCTACGTTCCGATTCAGTCGCATCCCCTGGTATCTGCGAGAGCTCTTTCTGCTCTTGCGTGATTTTCTCTAGCTCGCCTAGCACATAATTGATGCGCGTGACACGCATCACAGCGGCATTGAGTTTGCCGCTATCTGGATTTTCTCGTGCCTGTAGTTGCAGCAATTGCGCGATAGCTTCGTCCAGCCATTCTTGCACGGCCTGCAAAGGGATGGGCATTTGTGATATGCCCATGATATTGCTAAAGTCTCCACGCCAGAACCTCAACCAGACTTCGCACTCATCCAGCCAGGAATCTTTGGGCTCGAAAGGAGGAAATGGCATTTGCAGGGCCGAGCGCGGGGGAAGAAGAAGTTCTACCCAGCGGGGAATACTTTCTTCGATGGGAACGCCGGCATGGGCTTGTAGCCATTGCAAGGCGTCCTTGGCGCTCTGGAAGTGGGCCTCTCCTTCAGTTTTCAGGAGGGATTCTTGCGGGAGATCGCAGGACGTTTGCAGGCGAGAGAGCAGGGCCTGCAGCCGGCCTATCCACCAGGCCTGAGGCCAGACAGTTTCGTTGTCGAAGCGGTCCTGCCAGAGTTGAGCCACGGCCAGGCGCAATTGTTCTTGCAGGATGGCAATATTTTCTTGTTGTGGGGGTAGTTCTCCCGGCGCTTCTCGGCAGGCAAGATCGAGTGCTTCTTCGAATGCCTGCACGCGGGCATGATCCAGCGGCTGCAAAGGTTGTTCGAGAATGCTGAGCGCCTGTTTCAGTTGCGGGCGCATCGCCTCCTTCCAGAATACATCGAGGGAGCCGTACCGTGCCGCTACTTCCTTGGCTGCTTCGATCTCTCGTTTTACGCGAGGCAGATATTCGTAGGGTTGGAGGGCGCCGCAAATGCGCGCCAATTCCCCCAAGAGGGGCGGAGGCGGGTTGGTGGGGTAGCCGAGGATGCTCAGTTTTTCCAGACCTTCGTCCAGGTCCTTGCGCATCTGTTGGCTCTGTGCCAACCGCTCTTCGATGCCGCTTTTGTGGGCGTTGACGATGTTCAGATTTTCGATCGTACGCTGCAGTCGTCGTACCGAGAGTTGATCATCGATCTGCTGGTAAAGAGGGATGGCGTTTTCGTAAGCCTCTTTGGCCTTTTGGAATTCGAATTGATCGCGCCAGACGTCGCCCACACTTTCTTCGCGTTCTGCTTGAGCCTTGATTTTTTGTAGCTGCAATGTTTCCAGACGCTGTTGCAGCTGGCTTCGTACATCGAGGGCGACGGTGTGTAGAGCCTGCAAGTCGGGTTTGGCAGCCAGGGCTTTGAGCCAGACATCCAGCTGACCCAAAGCAGCATCCAATTCGCTGACTTTGTCGGCATCGGCAAAAAGCTTGAGACCATGGAGACGATGTTCCCAACTCGCCCGCTCTTCTGTCCCCAAGCGGGCCTGGGCCTGTGTCCAGGCGTCTTCGTCAGACAGGGGTGCTTCGGGTGTCTTTCCTGTAAGGTAGCGGAGTACGGCCGGGCCCAGGGCGGGCAGGGTTGTTTGTAGCTGCTCCAGGGCAGCAAAGGCCGTGTTCCAATCTGATTTTTGTCGTGCTTGCTGCAGGCGCAGCCAGGCATGCGCAACATCGCGCAGCAACTGTGTTTCTTGCAGAAGTTGGGTACCGCCGCCACTTTTGAGTAAGGTCGTTGCCACATCAGCCGCATCCTGGAAACGTCCTGCCTCTAGCAGTTGCCGGCAGGTTTGATTGCCCAGGGCCGAAAGCCGGGCATTGCCAGGATAGAGGTTGAGGGCAGCATGGAGGTATTCGCAGTAGGCTCCGGTGGCCTCGCCGTCCGGTGTTTCCTTTAACTTGCGAATGTATTCCTGGAAGGTGTTTTGTTCTTGCTCGAGACCAACAGTGAGTTTTTGCCATTGCTGCCACTCCGGCCATTTGCGCGGCAGCAAACCATGAAGGTAGGGATGCGCGGCATGAAGGTCTGTTTCCTTGATTTGTTTTACACTGGCCAAGAAGGAGTGAATGCGGGGGTCGTCCAGCATTCCTTCGTGCCAGAGTGCTTCTACGGTGTGCCACTGCCGCCGGAGCGCGGTCATGCGCCGTCCCATCTCGAGCTCTGCGCCCAGCACACCCCAGTCAATTTCTGGCAAATCTTTTTGTAAATCAGCAAGAAGTTGCTCGGCGCTGGCCCAGCGTTCTTCTTCCAGGGCGACGAGGCATTTGGAAAGGTGGTCGTTTTTCCAAAGAAGCCCTTGTCTTTCCAGCTTGAGACTTTGATCGGCGACCATGTTGGCGATGACGAGCCAGCGGCGGGCCATGGTGTCGTTAGGCTGCTCGGATACAGCCTGGGACAAGTGCCTTTGCGCACCGCTGAGATCACCACTGCGCAGAAGGCGAAGGCCGATTTCGTAATTGGGACGTTCTCCGCTGATTTCTTTACGTACATATTCGATTTTTTCGGCCAGGCGTTGGGCTACACCTTGTTTTGCTTGCGCCGGTACCGCAACGATGGCGCTTTGTGCCAGGTCGAGAACGGCCCAGGCGTCGCTCCAGAGTCTCTGGTTTTGGTATTGTTCAGCCTGTGCCATAAGCTGGCCAAATCGAAGCTGATACCACTCCTGAATGCGTTGCAGGGCGGCGCCGAGAGAACGCATTTCTGTGATTGAGCGTGTTGTCGCTGTTTCCAGTTCCGAAAAAGTGAAGGCCTCCTGGTAACGCTGCTGGGGATCGAGAGAAAGGGCTTTTTCCAGAACGAGGCGGAGGGGAAGTTTGGTGCCGTCATGCCAGGCGGCACCGCCAAGTTGCGCCAGTTCCTGGGGAGAAAGCCCGGCCGCGGGGACATTGGCCAGTGTGCGTAGCCAAAACAGGGCTGAAGCCAGGCGGAAAATGTCTCTTTGCACCAGATCCTGTCCCCACCCCCGCTCCAAATCCACGCTGTTGGCTTCTGTAACTACATTCCAGTCGATAATCTTGACCTGTTTGTTCTCCTCATCCCAGCGGACGTTGGTCAACTGAAAATCTTTGTAAGCGCGGTACTTGTGATGGAGCAGCTGCAAAGCGCGGCATACGCCGAGACCGATTTCAATGATGTCTTGATCGCTCAGTTGTTTCCTCTGCGCCAGCTCATCGAGGGCAGCTTGGAGCTTGCTCCGCAGGGTTCGGGGCAGCAACGGCTCGTCATTCTCGCCCAAACTTTCTTCGGGAACACCGGCAGAGTCTTCGTCCCAAACGCCGGCGTTGCGCAAGGTGGCTACCAGACGCCGGAGTCTTTCTGCCACATCCTGCTCTTGCGCATAGAGCTCGTCGACATCGTGCTGCAAATTGAGATACGGTTGCACCAGGCTCTCGACGCTGGGATAAGGCACGTATTCCATGAGTAAAAAGGAGGAGGGGGCGCCGATGGGACTAAAGTCATACAGTTCGGGGATGACGTGTTTGCCATCTCCCAAGGCTTCCTCTGCCTCCCAAAGCGACTTCATGATTTGGAGTTCATCTTCGAACTCTTTGCGCCAGCGCTCTTCTTGTCCCAGATGCAGAACCTTGAGGGCCATGTCATAAAAGGGCTTGGCCTGGTGGTTGGTTTGTAGAACAGAATTGCCCTCATCATCAACTTCGTGCACGAGCCAGACAGAGCTGGTGGCACCGCCGCCCAAGTATTTGCGCAAGAGGTACTTCTTGTCCCCGTTTTTTTCCGTTTTTAGCTCAACGATGTTGTCGGTTCTCAACTCGATCATCGTTATATGCTCCTGCTCGAACGTGAAGATTGAGAGGACGTGGGGGGACGATTCCTGCGCTTTTCGGCAGTAGCCACCAGGCCTTCAATCAAGATGTACCAGTGTCGATCTTCGAGACTACTTTCTTCATCCATCCAATCACGCAGGGATTCGTAGCGCTCCAAATGAGTGGCATGAGCCAATAGCTCCCGTCCCAGGCCGAGCCACTCCGATTCCTCAGGGCTGCGCTGTGAAAGTGCCATGAACGCGGCCAGGGCAGCCAGGGGATGGTCCTCAGAAACGGCCAGGCTAAGCCAGGGATTCGAGGCGGAGGGTGAGCCCGGAAGTGAGTACAGGTGCCAGGCCCGTGTCTCTGCCTCAAAGCGCACCAATTTTCCCAGCCAGGCGCCCACAAATCCCTGCAGCCGTTCCCAGTCCTTGAGCCAGAGAATGATGTGAGGAGGAAGGAGGGGCCAGAAAGGATGATCGGGGTGGGGACGGTAGCGGCGTAAGGCCTGTTGTTCGAGCATGAGGGCGCGCTGTTCGGGAGAAAAGATGTGTAAATGGGAGGGTTCGGTGTAACTTTGAATGTAGCGGGGTAGTTCTTGCTGATAAAGATGCAAATCGCTCAGAGCGATAGGAAAACGACAGCGTAGACTCAAACCCAAGGTCGTGGGGCCACTCAAGAAGGAGACAGAATTCGACTGCTGTTTGCCTTTGCGTACGACACTTTTCAGCCACTGGGGATTGCGACCGCTCCAATAAGTGATGTCTTGTTGCATTTTGCCGGTGGAGTAGCGAAGACGTAGGGGTAATACTTCCTGTTCTTCGGGGATGACAGGGATGATGATATCTTCGGAACGGGTCTGTTGCCAGATTTTCGTCTCGCGAGTAAGGGCAACGATGACGTGATTGAGTCCTTGCCACAAGCGGGTAAAAGCATCATCATCCTCACCTCCGCGATGACGCCAGCTCGTTTTTTCCTGTACGCTCCAATCAGGAAATAAGGTGTCAAGGGCGAGGCGAAGTTGCCCTTTTTCGACCACCCACGACCAGCGTACATAGTCGCGCATAACGGTGCGGACATCAGCGTTGCCTTCTACCAAAGAAGCGTACACATGCTCACGAGCACTTCCTTTGAGAAGTGGTTGCCACAAAGCACTGCTAGAGGCGTCTTCCCAGGCCTGTTCTGCCTGTTTTTGCCTGTCTTTGAAGTAGCGCCTGCCCCGACGTCGCCAGCGACTCCAGTCTTCAATCTGGTCTTGGGCTTCCTGGAGAGCGTTCTGCAAAGCTTTGAGCGCTTCTTCCTCCAGGCTATCTTCTACACCCTCGATCACTTCTTCGAGGCCGGCAAGAAATGTGGCGCATTGGCGGAGATTGTCAGGTGACGGTCGTTCCACCAGGGACTGAAGGCCCTGACGCAAATGCAATTTAAACAGGTGTTCGAGGTCGAGGGGCGTGGTGTGGCGGCCCTTACTGACTCGATTGTTTTGGTAGTCGGCAGCGATTTGCTGCAAGAATGGGTGGCCGGTGCGATGTAAGAAGGCGCAGACCTCATCCGGGTCTATTTCTTCGGCGAGGAGAGCGCCACGAGGAAACATACCGTTCCTATCATCAAAAATGAGATCGTAGGCCAGGCGGGTGCGTACGGCTTGTTGCAGCTCACGCATGGGAACAAAGTGAGCGCGACTGCTGAGGGCACCGATGGGGGCCCGGCCGGCAAGACCACGGCGGGTCAAAGCTACTTCACGCTTGAAATCCAGCCAGACATCTTTCTGCAAGAGGGAAAAGAGGGATGTGGCCACAAGGTCGGGCATGTAGCCGTTGGCTTCTCGACGGAGCTCCGCCGGTGGTTCTGCCAGGAAGAGAATATTGGCATCGTCTTTGCCGGCGCTCTCGTGCAGATGGAGGGCGCTATTGTCCGAGGCCTCGTTGAAATCGTAAAGACGGCGTTCTTCTGCTTGCAGGCGCGCCCATTCTCGCAAAAAGGCGATGGTTTCGCTGAAGTGCATTTCCTCGCGATCGGCATGAGGAAGAGCAAACATCCAGCCGACAAAGACTTCCTGGCTGAACTGCCTGGTGATGAGACGGATGAGGTGGCTGAGCTCGAAGACGATGCCGGTACTGGCCGGTTCGGTGCAGCTTCCCACGATCCAGACATCGGAAACGCCGTGCTCGGCCATACGCTTCTCGATCTGCGCCCATAATACCGGGTTGGCCTGATGCAAATCCTGGCGCACAGCAAGACGCCCGTCACTACGAGACAATCCTTCAGCAGAGTCGTCATGGGCATACCAGCTAAAGCTGCCTGTGGCGGAACGGTCGAGCCTGAGGGGTAGCTGCTCTTCCGGTTCCAGGGCTTCGGCGTTGATGAGTTCTGCCAGACGGTGGCGGGCAGGGTTCGGGTTTGAATCGCTGCTTTGAAGCTGTAAGGCCAGGAGCTGTACACCCGCATTTTCACGCACATGATAGCGCCTGAGGGTGAAGGCCAGCTGCCGTAGCACCGCTTCGCCAAAGCTGCCCAGGCCGATAATCAGCGCCGGCGCCAAGGCAACCTGTGGCTCTGGGGGAATCTCGATGAGCGGAGTGAGGTTGTCATAATCGGGGGCAGAGGGAGGTAGACGCTGGGGTGAGCGCGGAGATGAAGAGAACGGAGCGCGCAAAGCGCGCCTCGTGCGAGATGAGGGCAACTTCGAGGATCTCTGGGCTGAAGAAATCTTTTTTCCTCGACGCAGCCAGTCTAACATGGGATACTCTCGAAGTAATCGCGAGCGTAGTCAGAGAGATCACGGTAGACGGGATTGCGATAGCTGACGTTGTCGGTTTGCATATCGATTCTTTGTCCGGCGATAGCCATCCATTGATCGACCAGTCCTGTATCTTTTGCCAGAGCGCGTTTGATCGCGGCGCAGAGAGGGCTTTGTTTAGGCTCTGAATCATCCTCACCTTCCGGCGTTTTCCACTGTTCAAGAAGTGCCTCCTGCAATGCGCTCCAGTCGAGGCGTACATCGCGACGGTCGCGGGCATGGTTGCGCCCAACGAGGACAAAGGATTCGAGTGCTTCGAAATCACCGGGCGCCTCATCTGCTCGTTTATTGGGTGTGAGCCAAAAGTCATCCTGTCCTGGTACCTGCAAAATCCAGTGTTTGTGGTCGGGGAGATGTTCGTCGATGACGAGCTTGACCCAACCCAAAGCCCAGCACTGCAAGGCCAGTTCCAGGCGACGCCGTTGCCCTAACAGTGAGACCAGGCGCGGGTGCAGGACACGGTGTCCTCGGCCCTGGGCTCGCCAGCGAACTTCGATGGCGATGGCTTCTTTTTCTTCAGGTTGGGTGAATTGGCTTTGCAGGGTTTGGATCAATTCCTTTACCACCTTTTCATCGGCGCCTTCTGCCTTTTCCATCTCCTTGCGATAGGCGCCTTCACAAGTCCACCAGGTGGAGAATTCTTCGAGCATCAAGCCGACTTGCGTGTGCACGGCGGTCAGGCGATAGGGGTCTTCGCAATCGAGTACGGCCACGGGGTAGTTGTTATCCGGTTTTCTGCTGCCGGCGATGAGTTGCCTGGTGTATTCTTCCAGTTCGACGGTGTAACCGGCAGGGTCTTCAGCCTTGTTGATACTGATGCTGAACGATTCCATACCGGGGTTGGCATCATTGAGCGAGGTGAGTAAGGTAGTCTTGGTAGTGAGCATTTCTGCCAGGTCTTTGGGGGAGGGATAGGTGTTTTCGCACCACTTAAGCATAGGAACGACCTCATCGATCTGGCCAAAACGCTGTTCTAACACCCGCCCCAGCACGGCCATGTTGCGGTCGGCGATGCGCAAACGCATGGCACGCGACATGTTCGGGCGGATCACCTGCAACTCCCCTCCTTCCACTCCTTGCGGTTCCAGTTTTAGATCGAAAGTGAGATGTGTTTCCGCCGGTTCGATCTGCCAGTGGATACCCTCGAGAGCCCAATCGATATCGGAAGGATCGATGCTGCTTTCCTTTTCGTGGACTTGCACCAGGGTTTCGACTTCCTCGCTACGTTGATCGGCGCGAACCGTGGTGATGATACGGTTTTTCTCGCTGTCGATCGTGCGCAGAAGGCCAGGGATGTCTTGGGCACGGTCTCCTTCCAAAAGCATGGCTTCCCAGCGTTCCAGCTCGACGCGGGTATCATGCACATAGGCAAGAATGGCATTGGCAAGCTGTTTGACTCTGAGATGAAGTACTTCCTCGCGTACGTAGTTGATACGGCGGGCGTGGGCGGCCAGCAAGACCTTTTCTGCCTGCACTGCTTTGGCGGAGTAGCGGCGTTGCAGCCGTTCCAGCAAGGTTGGGTTTTCGCTGCGTGCTTTTTGCCAGCGTTGCTGCCGGGCGAGGATGTCATTATCCAACTCGCCGCGTTTGGCAATTTGACCACGTTTTCGTTCTACCGCCTTCAGGAATTCGAGGAAAATGTCCAGCTGTTTTTCCAGGGCTTTGAGGACACTGATGGTGTAACCCAAGCGGCCTCGGCCCTGGTTTTCTTCGAGGAGTGCCTTGACATTAAGGCGCAGGGCCTCACGGAATATTTCGATGTGGGCATTCATGGCCTGGCGGGCAACCTCGCCAAATGAACCATAGTCTTCGGCCCCATCTGCACCCATGCCGCCGTAATGTTCATTCAAAAAGGCGGGGATGTTCCGGTTGATGTTGAGCTGAATTTCCTGGCTACTGGGATCGCGTGGGGGTTTGTAGGAATCTGAGGGGGGGAAGAGGGTGTTGAAATCAGCACCGAGCTCGGCCTGCACGTCCTGGCTCAGGTTTTCGAAGCGGGCTCCTTCGGGAAGTCCGGTGACAAGCGGCAACCAGCCCTCGAGACGTTGCCGGCCCAGGCCGGCACGAGCATATTTGTCGACCTCTGAGGCAGCATTGGGACCTCCGGCTTCGATGATGTGGGCGATTTCGCTAAAGATTGGCGTGAGCGTTTGTTGCTCGTTTTGCCAGCTAACGGGTTGGGTGAGTATGTTGAGTGACTGGCTGGTGGGCAAGGGGGCACCCTTGGGGGCGGGGTTGGCAATTAAGCGGCCGCCGGCACCATCGGCGAGGGGATCCGTGAGGGCTCGCAACACCCGATCGGCGAGTTTGAGCTGGTAGGTTTGCTTGAGTGTGCGTTCCGGCGTGTAAAGTGAGTAAACACCAAAAACGCCGAAAACACCTTCTGATAAACGTTTGGGATCATTCATTTGAGCGCCAGCTCGATTGGTGCTGACGTAATTGGTGAACCAAACACCTGATTTATCATCGAGAATCTGGCGAATCCAGGCGGCGGCGGCAGGAAATACACCATGTTTGGGGTCGGCCGTCAGAGGCTGGCCTTCACGCATGCCGTCGATGAAGTAAATGCCGTCGAAGGGGCGTGAGTACTCGATGCCATCCAACTCCCGGTTACCAGGCACCAGGGTGATGCGGCTGACATAGCCTTCGGGCACCATCATGGCGCGAGCCAGTTCGCGCAGAGTTGCTCCCCCGCGCAGCTCTAATTCCTCGCTGGGACGGCCAGGACTAAAGGCGGTGGGGAGGACGACGATGGCGCGGGTACGAATGGGCATGTGCCCGGCCATTTTACGTGCCAGCACCCCAAAAGGCGTGAGCATAGCCGAGCCGGTGCCTCCCGCCACCGAGCTGACAACGATGACTTCGAAACTGGCCTCGCCCTGGATGGTAGCCAATACTTCTTTGATGGCATTGGGCAGGCGTTTCAAAATTTGCGAGCGAACATGTCCGCCTAACAGGTCTTTGTAGACGGCAAGGAGGCCAAATTGGCGAAATCGACCTGCGCCTCGGTCCAGAATCCAGTTGTCTCGCGTCAATGTGCGGTTCCAGTATTCGGCGTCGAACCAGCGCATGTGCGGGTAGCGTCCCGCCATGATGCGCTCGGCCAGGGGTTTACAATCGCCGCCAATGTGGCTAAGCTCGACATCTTTTTCGAGTGTAACGGCACCGATACGTTTGGGTGCCTTTTCGTAGTCGACTTGATCTCCACTGAGGGTGGCGCCGACTACCTGTCTTTCTGCTTCCACCTCACTGACAGTGTCAAATGCCAGGAGGCGGACATTATCGGGCATCTTGCCATCATTCAATTCCATCAGGTCTTTCTTGAGGAAAGTCAGCACCCATTGACCGGTGCCACCCAAACCGATAATTACTGCAGGCCTTGTCATTGGTAATCTCCTCGGAGAATATGAGTGTGAGAGGCGGACATATTCATTTTCGTTAGCAGGGCGGGCGGTTCATAAGGAAAAAGATCACGCCTGCCCACAAGAGGGGTAAGAGTAACAGGGCTGCGAAGACGGGCATGGTGAGCCAGGTAAAGCGTCCCCACCTGTTTTTCGAGAGTCTCATGACCGTATTCGAGTCGACGTAAATCTCTTCGTCGAAGCCAACATTGAAAAATGGGGTGGCTTCGCTGAGAGCATCGTCGCTGTAACTTTCTTCATCATCGTCGAAGGCCTCGCTGGGCCAGTAGAGAGTGACGTTGACATTGCCACCTGGCGTTTCCGCCTGGATTTTTTCCAGGTCGAGGTCGGGGATACTTCGATCGAGTTGTACGCGTTTGGCAGTGTATTTGCGGCGATTCAGGGTTCCCGAGACATTGACGGAGCCGATATCGAGGCCGTCGATCTTGAAGCGCAACTCGGCATTTGCCAGGGGGCCGGTGGCTCGCCGTAAGAGCCACGTATCGAAAAGAATGACGAGGATAAGCAAGATCAGGGCGAGCAGGGACCAGGGCTGTGATAGCCACGAATCACGGCGAAGGAAGCGCACTGTTTGCTGGTCGGGCACAGTGGGACGGAAGGCCGGGGAAAGATTCTTGGACTGTAGATCAACCTGGAGCTCGTAGGTGCCGGGGCAATTGGCGTTTTGGGGCCAGCTCGCGACAAAAGTGCCATTTTCGTTCAAGGCAAAGGTAAGCGGGAATTCGACATCGCTGTCTACGTGGTGCAACTGGCCGCTGACGAGGGTCTCTTTACCGGGACGTAGCAACTTGTCGCCGCGAATGATTTCGCCCTTGGAGTTGGTGATAGACAGCTCGATGGGCAGAGGATCAGGGTCGGGGAACCAACGGAGGAGAGGATGGATGGTGTAGGTTTTGTCGGCAAGAGGGGAGGCTACCTGCCACACCATCTTTTGCACCAATTGCATGCACACTTCTTGCTCGAGAGACTGCGTGAGAGGACGAAGTATCTCCGACTTGTAGCCTTCTTTGAGCAAGATTCGTAATTTGTAGCACCCCTCGGCAAATTGGGGAGTACCGCCCCCGTTACCCAGTTTGGCTACAAAAGTATGTCCATCTGCCGACAACTGCAGGTCTTTCTGGTCTAACAGGTTGCCGTCGGCATCTTCGAGGATGGCTTCGAAAGGAATGACGTTGTCAATGGCGGCAAATTGTTGTGCCGAGAAAGGATTGTTATCTTCATCCAACACCTGCACGGAGACTGTGAGGGGCTGGGGTGCAGCATCTTCTTCGAGGGGGAGGATTTCTCCTTTGGCCGGGGAGATGATGCTGAAGGTAAAGGGTTGAACTTTGGTGCGCTCGAACTGAAG
The DNA here is from genome assembly GCA_013152695.1 of Chloroflexota bacterium. Next base: position 11,742 of record JAADFV010000202.1, read on the forward strand.
GCTATGTCGATCGGTAACGGGAAGATAGAGTGATAAATCGTAATTACCCAGCAAACGGACGGTAATTTCGTACGTACCGGGGGGATCGACAGCAGCGCCCTCAGGTAACTTGCGTAAGGTCGTTGTGAGGGTAGACTGTCCAAACTTCGGCTTCACCTGCGTTTTTTCGATGAGAACACCGTCGGCGTTGGTCAGGATGACCTCAAAAGTGTTGGCCTTCTCATCCAGCAAAACATCAGTGGGATCAAGGGGCTCGCCTTGTTCATCGATGAGACGGATTTCGACCGGTATCGGCACCCCGACCTTTTTCCCATCTTTGACATCGTAGGCAAGAATGAGATCATCCGGGCGTGGTTTGATGATTTCGAAATCAAAATGAAGGGCGGGGATGACTTCGAAAGCGCCTGAGGTTTCCAGTACGGTGACAGGCGCAACATCGCCCATGCCTGGTTCGAAACTTTGCGGATGAGGCGTCTCGACATGCAGACGCCATTGATAACGACCGGCAAAGGGGGTTTTGATGTAAGCAGGTTTGTCGGTTTTAGGATCGAAGGACTCGTAAATGGCATTTTCGGGATCAGCCAGGCGTAGGTAATACGTTTCCTCGATTTCTTCCCCGGCATAGCCTTTGCCTTGCAGGGTCACTGTTCCTCGCAGGGGATAATCGGGGAATTCTTTGACCGGCTGTTCCTGTTCGGTGAGGCCGGGTTCTAGAAATTGAAAGACAAACTGCTTGGGACTGACGATGTCGTAATAAGGCGGATCGGCCACAGCCGAGAAGATATCTTTTTCTGCGGGACTGATGACTTTGGCATCGATACCAACCTCACCTACTTCGACATCGATGTCATCGCACAAACTGGCGCCATCCACCTGAATGGAGTACTTGCCAGGAGGAGGGGCATAAAACACGTAGCGTTCATTGGGGCCTTCACGGGTATAATCGTGAATTTGCGCCGTGCCCATCGTCACCCGGCCATTGCTGAATTCTGCGACTTCCTGTCCCCCCTTTTCCACCGTGATCCGCACGGCCACTTCCTCCAACCTGACGCCCGGATCGGCGCCGCGTTTGAAGACATGCAAGATAGTGACATTGTTCTGGTAGGGTAAGACCCAAAGCGGTTTGTCGCAGGGCCAGGCCTGCAACTCCGAATTAAGAAGATTGTCGGTGATTTGCGCCACGCGGGCCGTGACCTCGGTGTTGGCTTCTTCCAGGCTCTCTTTGCGCTCCAAGATGAAGAGCTTGCCACCATGATGTTCGGCAATTCTTTGCCAGGTGTTGCGCAGGGCGGGGTCAGAAAGGTAGTCGTAGCCGCGAATGCTGGAATCGGCAAAAGCGATGATCCAGATAAAGACGCTGTCAGGGTTATTCTCACCGCGGAAGGGGAAGTTTTCGGCGATAGGATCGGTGTATGCTTCCAGCTCTTTCAAATAATTATCTTGAGAGCCAAATTCTGTTTCCGTCCAATCGCAGACATTGTTGACGACATTGATGCAGGGCCCGCCGTCGGTGATCAAGATCACAGCCTTTTTGCGGGAATCTACCGTGCCGGCAGGGGGTTCCTTCCATTGCTGGATGATTTCCGCCGCTTTTTTGAAGGCAAGAAGATGGTCGGTTGCACCCAGTTGATCGGCACTGGGAATACGGCTCTTTATTTGCTCGTCCCTTTGTATTTTCCAGGCACTGAGATTTTCAATCGTTCCTGATATTTCTGTCGTCGGCTCCACATAGGTGGCTGTGTACAGATTCATGTAATTAGGATCTGTGATGTTGCCATCGCTCGTCCCCCCAAAACCTATCACCGCCAGACGGTGAACAACGCCCGGACAGTGGTAAATGGCGTTGTCACCGATGATATCGACCGCTGTAGCAACAGCTGAGCGTCGCAGCTGATGCTGATCATTACGCTCCATGGAGCCCGACTCGTCGATGAGAAATACAAAGTCGACACCTGTACAGGTTGAATCATCTTGCTGCGCTTGGCTCGAATAAGGCAGCAATGTGCCCAGTAAAAGCACCAGGGCCAGGCCCAAAAGGCTCGAGGAGAGAAGTCGCCAGACATGTTGTCTTGTAATCATATTGAATTCCTCTTCGGTGAGAGCTGTATGTCTCTTGATCAAAAAACAGCAGAGCTCTGGTGTTATTGCCCTACTGCTTTTCTAAATGTTTCGGCTGCCCATTGATTGATGCTTTTACCACTGACTTCAGCCGCGGTGGCTACAGCAGCGTGAATCTCTGGGGGAATCCGCAGCATAATTTTGCCTGAATAGGAGCGCTGGGGTGGGCGATTCTGCCGTTTGCACGCTTCGAGATAATCATCTACCGCTTTTTCAAAAGCAGCGCGCAGTTCGGCTACCGATTCTCCCTGAAAGCCGACGGTATCGTTGATACCGGCAACGCGTCCCACAAAACAGCCATCTTCGTCGTTATATTCGATTTTGGCTGCGTATCCTTTATAGGTCATCGTTTTCATCGTTCCGTTCCTATCTGTTCGAGAAAATGCTATGCGCCACAATGTTTGTTGTGGCTGAGCTTTTTGGGCATGTGAGGTCGATGAAAGGGGTTAGAACAACATCATTTGACCAGGTGCACATACGACCCTTCACCCTCGATCACAGCAATTCCAAGGGTACCGAAAAGGCCTTCGATACGCTTTCATTTTGTCGATGGGGGAAATGGGGACGAGAAATGGCGTCCGAAGTTATCTGATGCCGTTCATGCATGGCTTCGTATGATAGCATATGCCGCTAGCGATTGCAAGAGCTTTTTCCGTTTCAGGAGCAGACCCACGGTGCGCGCTACGCACGTCTATCTTGATGAAAATAATCTGCGCGCGGCGCGCAGACCAAGTGTAGCCCGGAAAACCTGTAAACTAGGGCACCAACCCCCGGTTTCCCGGTTTTCTGGTTTCCTGGTTTACCGGTTTACCAAAGGTGCCGACTCCCTTTTACCTTTTACCCTTGTCACCTTTTTCCTCTTTTCGAAGCAACGGGAAAGCTGGTATTGCCATAAGAAAATAATCTTCATCAAATTGTCATATTTCCGTCAACTGCGCGTCATAGACCTTTGCGAAACTGAAGATGCGCCTAGAACAATGTTCTGGCCGCATTTATCTTATTTTCAAGGAGGAAACGATCATGATGATGGGTTTTGGTCTTTTCGGTGTGCTTCTCTTTTTTTTCCTTATCATCGGCGTCGCCATCGTTCTCGTTAGTTTGTTATTTCCCCGGCCCAGTCAACCCCTGACCGATTACCGATCTCAACCCCCTCATCGTGCCCTGACGCCATCCAAGGCGGCACTGGATATTCTTAAACAGCGTTATGCCCGCGGCGAATTGAGTAAAGCAGAGTATGAGGCGATGAAGGAGGAGATTCTTGCCACGTAAGGCAGGTAAACGATTTCTCAGTCAAGGCCTTTTCAAGGTCGTGTTTCTGGCTGTCTTGCTTGATCTAAGAATGAGAGATTTTTCAAATTCCCAACTCATTATGGAGGAACGAAAAGTTGTTATGAAACGAGTATTTGTCCTAGGTGCGCTCGCACTCTTTCTGGTTCTGCTGGTGGGGGCCTGTAGTGCTCCTGCCTCGGATGAGGTTGCTCCTACGGAGGCACCTGTCGAAGAGAGCCTGCCGCAAGTGACACAAGTGACAGTGTACAGGTCGCCGACCTGAGGCTGTTGCGGCAGTTGGATTAGCTATATGGAGGGAAATGGTTTCACGGTCGAGATCGAGGATGTTGCCGATCTAAGGCCGGTGAAAGCACGTTACGATATACCCTCCCAGCTTCGATCCTGCCATACAGCCATCGTCGATGGCTACATTATTGAAGGCCACGTGCCTGTTGCTGACATCGAGCGTCTATTGGCGACACGACCGCAAATTGTCGGACTAGCCGTGCCGGGTATGCCTAGTGGCTCTCCGGGCATGGATAGCGGCAATTCGGCCCAGCAACCATTCGATGTCATCGCATTTGACAAGTCAGGCGGTACAGAAGTATTTGCCAGCTACGGTAAATAGGTTATACTCCTTGCTATCCTAGCAGAAGTTAACCCATTTTTATGCAATTACCGCAATCCCGCCTTGCTTCATCCTCACTTTCTGGTGAGGGAACTCGTACACACCTACGCAGCCAAAGCGCTGGCGGGGGCCATGTCTCCCACCAGCGCTTCTGGGAAATAGACGCGCTGCGCGGTATTGCCATCATTATGGTGGTGATCTACCATATAGCCTGGGATCTACGTGCCTTTGTTGGCTGGGATATCAATCTCTATGATGGCTTTTGGCATTATTTCCAGCGCGTCACAGCCAGCACTTTTATCTTGCTGGTGGGGCTGTCCCTCACCCTGAGCTACCGGCGTGTAAGTCGCTTCCAGGCCGAGCACCGGGCACTTTTCCCCCAATACCTGCGGCGGGGACTCAAGATCATGGCTTGGGGGTTGCTGATTTCTGGAGTTACCTGGCTGGTCGTGCGCGAAAACTACGTACAGTTTGGTATTTTGCATTTCATCGGCCTTTCGATCTTGCTGGCCTATCCCTTGCTCCCTTACCGCACCCTCAATCTTGTCTTGGGGGTGCTCTTTTTGATGCTGGGCCCCGTCGTAGCGTCGGTACAGATCAACAGCGAGGCTTTGGTCTGGCTCGGATTACAGCCACCTGGCTATGCCGCGGTCGATTACTTCCCCCTGGTTCCCTGGTTTGGCGTCGTGCTCATTGGCATTTTTCTGGGAAACTGGCTTTATACCGATCAAGGTCGGCGTTTTCCCTTGATCGACTGTTCCCGGACGCCGGGAGTCAATCTACTGGGGCGATTGGGGCAGAAAACCTTGTTCATTTACCTCGTCCACCAGCCCATTCTCATCTCCTTTCTGGTACTGGTCGGGCTCGCTGATTTGACGCCATTTTAGGCTCGGGAAAAGAGAAACATTTCAGACAAAGTAGCGACGCTGGAAGACAAAGGCCACGTTTACAAGGCCGATCATCACAGGCACCTCGATGAGGGGGCCGATGACGGCGGCAAAAGCAGCACCAGAGTTGATGCCAAACACGGCCACAGCAACAGCGATGGCGAGCTCGAAGTTGTTGCTGGCCGCGGTGAAGGCGAGGGTGGTCGTTTTCGGGTAATCGGCACCGATCCGCCGTCCCATCCAGAAGCTGACGAGAAACATGATGATAAAATAGAGGGTGAGAGGAATGGCGATGCGCACAACATCGAGGGGAATCTGCACGATGAGATTGCCTTTGAGGCTGAACATGACAACGATGGTAAACAGCAAGGCAACCATGGTGAGACGACCGATACGGGACACAAATTTATCATCGTACCAGGCTGCACCCTTGCGGCGGCGCAGAAAATGACGGGTGGCAAATCCGGCGATCATGGGGATGCCCAGGTAGATGAAGACACTTTTGGCAATCTCGCCGATGCCGATGCGTACCACCGCACTCTCCAGCCCCAGGATATCCGGTAGCACGGTGATGAATACCCAGGCATAAAGGCTATAAAAAAGCACCTGGAAAATGCTATTGAAGGCCACTAAACCCGCCGCGTACTCCGTATCCCCATCTGCCAACGCGTTCCAGACGATGACCATAGCAATACAGCGGGCAAGGCCGATAAGAATAAGCCCCACCATGTATTCGGGATAATTATGCAGAAAGATCACGGCCAGGAGGAACATGAGAACAGGGCCGATGAGCCAATTCTGCAAGAGTGAAAAACTCAAGATTTTGGTATCGCGGAAGACCTCGGATAACTCCTCATATTTCACCTTGGCAAAGGGCGGGTACATCATCAAAATCAGGCCGACGGCAATGAGGATATTGGTTGTCCCAACTTGAAATTGGCCGATAAATGCTTCGACACCGGGAATGAAATAGCCCAGAGCAACGCCCAGGGCCATCGCCAGAAAAATCCATAAGGTGAGAAAACGGTCGAGGAGAGAAAGCTGTTTCGTAGGTCGAACAGGGGCGGTCACGGTAGCCGTTTCGGTCATGGTCAGAGCCTCTGAGGTGTTTCGTGATGCGTGTTGGTGTAATGGATTGGCGTAGAAATGAGGTCGTTGCTTCAGAGTTTGCCCCGAGTCTGGCGTTTTGGCAAATAAAATATGCTACTTTTGCATCCCGATCGGGCTTAGCGAGGCATTCGCAAGTGCAGCAGGGCACGTTTGCTAAAGATAAACTCGGCAACAATGACGACCAAATAAAAAATACCGATTTGGATCAGGCTTTGCGGTTCTTTTTGCCACAAATAGGCGATTAGCACAACTAATGAAGCAGCGGCCAGGACGAGTCCCAGAGCAGGTGCCCCTCGATTGGCTCGAATAACTTTGCTTAAACGGATAGCCGAGAGATTGATTGCCACAAATATCAAGAGAAAAGTTGCACTGGCAAACGAAGAAATGATGGTGAGATCGGCAATATTGACGAAAATAAGGGTAACAGCCGAAATCACTAAGAGGCTCACCCAAGGAATCTCTTTCGTACGTTCGAGGGAGCTAAACACCTTGGGCAAATCTTCGTCCTGGGCCATTACCAGGCCCAAACGGGCTGTGCCAAACATCGTGGCATTGATGGCAGAGGAGGTGGAGAGGAGGGCGCCCAAACCGATGAGAAGAAAACCGAGTTCTCCCAAGGCGGGGCGGGCCGCAACTGCCAGGGCATATTCCTTGTATTTGCTAATCTCTGCTGCCGTAAGATTGCCTACAGCCACTAAAGCAACAAAAACATAAATGATGATGGTGATGATCACGGAGATAAAAATGGCCCGTCCCAGATCCTTCTCAGGTGATTCCATTTCATTCATGGCGTTGGGGATGAGCTCGAAGCCCTCGTAGGCGACGAAAATCAAGGCCGCCCCCACGATAAGGCCGGAAGCACCGTTGTTGAATAACGGCAAGAGATGGTCGGACTTAATCGTCATAAGACCGGCGATGGTAAACAGCGCCAAAATGGCTACTTTTACCCCCACCAGAATGAGCTCTGTCCGGCCTGAGGCCTTGACCCCGTAGAGATTGATGCCGAGAAAGATCAACAAGACAGCAGTTGCCAAGATGTGATGCATGAACGGTGTGTTTCCCCCGAATTTCCCCAGCATAGCAGCGCCATAAACCCCGAAGGTGTAGGCATACAGTCCCATGGTACCGATGTAACCTACCAGAAGCAGCCAGCCCCCCAAGCCGGCAATGTTCTTTTGTTTGAATGCCCGCTCCAAATAAGTAAAACTGCCGCCATCAGAGTGGTAATGCAAGCCCAGTTTGGTATACGAGTAGCCGGTCAAAAGCGCAATGAGGCCGCCGAAAGCAAAGGCGATCGGAGCGGCGTGCCCAGAAAGGGCGGCGGAAAGTCCCAGGACCGAGAATATTCCGCCGCCCACCATACCGCCTACACCCAGAGCAATAAGCTCAATCAAACTCAGTTTTTCCGAAGATGCTTTATCCGTCATGGGGTGATCTTTTCCTCGCATTGTGGGTAGGGTGTAAGCGATATGGCTTTATGTTGTTGGTGTTGTACGTTTCTTAAACCAATTCTCGAAGGGCGCCGCCCACGGTTGTGCTCTTCAGGTAGGCCTGACCACGGCGACTTCGCAGCCACTTTAAGGTCAGCATCTTCATGGCATCGTTAAAGACGAACCAGAGCAGAGCGTAAGCCCACATCAGCAGAGCCCATTTCCAGCCGATGGATACCATGAACCAGCCATAAACTGCGAACAAGGTGCCCAGGATACGGGTGCTGAACGTTGCGCCGAAGAGCGTCCAGGATGGATGGGGCTTTTTCCAGAACCAGGTGTCGATACGAGTATTGTAGATGGTGCCATGCCCGGCGATAACCAGCTTGGCAAACAAGAGGGACTGGATGACAGCGGTGGAGAAATGTAGCTCTTCGAGGAGGAAGAAGAGGAAGAAGGAAGAGAGGAGACCGGCAATGCCCAGTACTGTGGAGATGGCGAGCATTTCTTTCATGTTCCAGCGCACCGGCTTGGTGTCGACTTTGGTGTTGTCGTAGGCGATGGTCATGATGGGGATATCATTGAGCAGCGCCAGAATGATGATCATCAAAGCGGTGATAGGATAGAAGTGGAAGACGACAATACTGAGGGTCATGAAGAAGATGATACGAATGGTTTCTGCCACACGGAAGGTGGTATAGCTCTTCATGCGCTCGAAGATGGTCCGTGAGAGTTTGATCGCATCGTTGATGACGCCCAGACCCGGCGTGGTGAGGATGATATCGGAAGCGGAACGGGCGGCGTCGGTGGCATTGGCCACGGCGATACCACAGTCGGCTTTTTTCAGGGCGGGAGCATCATTGACCCCGTCGCCGGTCATGGCCACGATGTGATTGGCCTTTTGCAAGGATTTGACGATGAGGAACTTGTCCTCAGGAACGACCTCGGCAAAGATTTCAGTTTCTTCGATTTTGGCGATGATATCAGATTCGTGGGCGCTAATCAAGCCCTTGCTGAGAGCACTGGCGTCGAATACTGATTCGACTTCTTGCACAACTTCCTGGGCGAATTGTTGTGCTGCTTCCTCATCCGCATTGGGGTAGAGCTTGGCATAAATGGCCTTGGAGAGGATCGAAGTGAGAAGAACGACGCCTTCGTCCTGGCTTGTGTGTAGCTCTCTGGCGCGCATGGCGGGGCCCGTCAGTCCCAGGATGAGACCGATTTCTTTAGCAATGGCGATATTGTCGCCGGTGATCATCTTCACACGCACGCCGTGCTGGTGCAAATCTTCGATCACGGCCTTGGAATCGGTTCGAGGCGGATCCAAGAGGGGAATAAGACCGATGAGGTCTACCTCGTCATCCCTCTTTTTGGCTACGGCGATGGTGCGATAGCCTTTGCTGGCATACGAGTCTACGATGTCGGTGAGTTTTTGCACCTCGTCGTCCGGCAAATTAGCTAAATCAATCACCACTTGCGGGGCACCTTTGATGGCCGTGAAGTGCTCATCACCCTTCTCGATTTCGGCTTCGGTGCGCTTACGAATGGGATCAAAGGGGATGAAATGCTTTTGCTGGTATGATTTCCAGTCCTGATCCGGGTATTTTTGGTTCATGTAGTCAAAAATTGCCAGATCGATGGGGTCCTTGTTTTCTAGTTTCGATGCCAGAACGCCTACCAGCAGCAATTCTTGCTCGCTATGCCCGTTAAAGACCGTCGGTTTGGTGACCTGGAGTTTGTTGAGGGTCAGGGTACCGGTTTTGTCGCTACACAGGGTATCCACGCCTGCCAGCTCCTCGATAGCTACCAGGCGGCTGACAATCGCCTGCTTTTTGGCGAGGTCCAGGGCGCCGACTGCCATCACAACCGAAAGGACAGCCGGCATAGCCACAGGAATGGCTGCCACTGTCAGCACCAGGGCGTAGCGGATCAGTTCCAGGATGTCTTCTTGCCGGAACATACCGACCATGATAATGATTAGCACCAAAGACACGGTCAGCAAGATCAAATAGTCACCGACGAGGATGACCATTTTCTGGAAATGGCTGGTCTCTTCGCGTTGTGCTAGCGCCACCAGGGAAACGACCTGGGTGAAGTTGGTGTTCATGCCCGTGTTGACGACGACCGCCAGGATTTCACCTTGCTTGACCACCGTGTTGGAGTAAGCAACGTCACCCGGTTTTTTATTGACGGGCAGCGACTCACCGGTCAGGGCGGACTGATCGACCTGAATGTAGTCGCCATCCAACAGTTGCACATCGGCAGGGACGATATCGCCGATCTTCAGTTTGATGATATCGCCTGGGACCAGCTCTCTGGCCGGAATTGTCTTGAATTCGCCGTTGCGCAGAACGATAGTCTGTTGCGTTATCTTCTGCTTTAAAGATTTCAACGCATTTAAGGCGCGTCCCTCTTGATAGAAATCGAGAAAGGCATTGACAAACAACATGATGAGAATGATGATGAAATCTTCCCACTTTCGCACGACGGCAGAAAGAATAGCGGCGATTTCGATCATCCAGGGAATAGGCCCCCAAAAACGACGAAAGATACGGTGCCATAGGGGCTCTTCCTTTTCTTCGATCTCATTGGTACCATACTGCTGTAGGCGCTTTTGTACCTCAGCATCACTCAAACCCTGCTGGCGATCGACACCCAATTCTTTGAGTGTATCCGCAGGTTTTTGATTTTTATAGGCATCAGTCTTTTTCATAATACTCTCCTATTATGTCAGAATTGCCTTTATTTTCCCACGAGATACCCATTAAAGCAGTGACTAAAGTCACGAGAAGGTGCGATTTCCCCTCATTATTGTTTCTCGAAAGCTTGTACCGCGGCCTTGACCGATTTGAAACAGTGGTGCGGGCCGATGATGGCAATCACCTCCATGCGAAGTAGTTTGTCGAATACGGGGTCTTTCACCTGGGCCAGCCAGAGGTTGATGCCCTGTTTTGCCAGGCTGATATGGAGCTTTTTCAGAGCATCTGCGCCGGTGATGTCGACATCATTGATGGTCTCGGCATCGATCAGGACCACTTGCACAGGTTCTTTGGCACGCGCGACCTCACGTTTGGCCATGGCAACAAAGTAGCGACTGTCGGGAAAGGTCAACTGGGCATCGATGCGAAAGATGAGGAGGCCGGGGTAGGTCTTTGCTTCAGGGTGGCGGGCGATATCACGGAAGGTACAATCATCATGCATCTGGCCCAAGACAGCGACGCCGGGATGCGCAGAGCGCCAGATCAAGACCAGCAACGACATCCCCACCCCTAAACCTACACCGGGCAAGATACCAAGGATGAGCACACCGAACAGGGCCACCAGTCCCAGCCCCAGTTCGATGGGGTTGTAGCGCCAGAAGCGGACTAATTTTGCCGTCTGATCCAGGTCGATCATAGCGGCGACGACAATCGCCGCCAGGGTGGCGTGGGGCAAATTGGCCAGCAACGGCATGAGAAAACGCAGTGTCAGCAGCACCAGCAATCCGGTGAAGACATAAGCAATCTGAGTCTTACCGCCGGCATCCATCGCCACCGAGGTCTTGGACAAACTGCCGACGGCGACAAAGCCTCCGCTCATACCCGCTCCCAGGTTCGAGGCCCCCAAAGCGATAAGCTCCTGATCGGGATCCGCGTCCCCACCATCTTTCAAGGCTGCTCCTTCATCCGCCCCCAGCGTCTCGATGTAGCCCAGGAGGAGAATGGCCAGGGCGCCGGGAATGAGGTTGAGGTATTGCTTGATGCTCACCTGCGGCCAATGCAACGTCGGCAAAGAAGTGGAGACTCCCCCCACCAATTTGACGCCCGCCTGCTCCAATCCAGCAAAGGTGACAATGAGAATGGCAAGGACGACAACGAGCAAGGCTGCGGGCCAGTGCGGAGCCAGTCGTTTGAGAAGCAAGAGCAGTGCCAGGCTCCCCA
>JAADFV010000203.1 GCA_013152695.1 Chloroflexota bacterium
CCCAGGGCGATGAAAATCTCAAAGTCGTACGCCTGCGCGAATTCGTCTGGGTCTATCAAGCAGAAATCGTCGAGCGCAGTACCGGCCGTAATGCTTTTGGTCTGATGATCAGCAAATATACGGGGCAGATATCGCCCAAGGCCGGCCCCAACATCTTTTGGAACACACGATATGGTTCGAAAATCGCGGAAGTCGGCGGCGGTTACGGTATGGTCGGACGACTCCTGCCTCTTCCCCCTCAACAAGAAATAGCCCTGGCTGAGGAAGCCGCACGCCAGATCGCTGCTTCAGCAATCAAGGAAGTCGATAGCACCCTCAGGCTTAGCAAAGATGTCAGTCCCTATTATGGTTTCTATGAATACCACGTCATTCGAAATGATCAGCTCGTGGGAGAATTAGATGTCAACGCCTACAGTGGTCAGGTTTGGTACAAAGACTGGGGCGAAGCACAAAATGCTGTCCTCGAAGTCCCTGTCACAGGGCAAGGTTGAGAATGAGCTACAGGCATCGCCTGATCAACAAGCCCGGTGTGGTCGATCGATATCGACACCACCGGGCATTTTTTGGCTATGACGTCTGTGCAGTAAACCAGCCGCTACGGGTCCAGTATTTGTCCATTATCCAATGTGTGGTGGCAGGATAAGCACATAGCTGGGCTGCCCCGGCAAGAATTGGTTCTGGAGTACGGGCGACTAGTGTCTGCAAAAGCAGGAGACGGCGGTGAAATCGATCCATACTTCTTACTTGCAAACCATACAGCTCTCGGGCCCGAAGTGGGGAAATGGCGCCGTCTAAGGCGCGGGCAATGGCCCGCCCGCAGTGAAGGCCATGGAAGATAGCCGTACGAATGCCTTCGCCTGTCACAGGCAAACACTGACCGGCAGCATCGCCCACAAGAAAAACGCCCTCCTGAAGAGGCTGGCGGCGACTAATAGCCAGCACACCGCCGTGGGTTCGCCCCACTTCCAAACCATGATGTGCTAAAAGCTTATCCAAGGCCGCACGCAAGGGGCTGCTTTTTGCAAAGGAGCCAACACCAAAACGTGTAGTCTCCTCGCAAGGAAATATCCAGGCATAGCCGTTGCTTACCCACTCCTTTATGAAATAAAAGTGCAAGCCTGCATCCTGCCAACGTACGGGCAATTCTGTCTCCATCCCGTAACCCAAATGGCGGCTGTCATGGCCGTTGAGTGTCGCTTTTTGCTGCGAAGTGCGCCAGCCACTGGCATTAACGACAAAGGATACCGTTACCGTGCCCCTATCGGTTCTCACTTCCCGTGCATCCATCCCTGTGCAGCGCATCTGCCTGACTTCAGCATCAGTTTGGCGGAGCATGGTTTGACAAAAATGATGATAATCGAAGGTGATGTAGGGGTCTCGCAAAGGAAAGCGGATCGCTTTTCCGGCGGCATGAAGGACGAGGCTGCTGTGCGTTCCCAGGATGGAAGCCTGGGCTCCAACCGCATAAGCAGTCGTGCGCGGCGTGCAGCAAGCCGACATCTGATGCTCACCAACGGGATACTGATCGATCAACAAAACCCGCCGACCCCACAACTGCATGGCTACGGCCAGGCCGGCAAAACTGGCACCGACGATGATGACGTCGTAGTCTGGTGACTCAGTCATGGCAGTGCTCTTCATAGTCATCCTGGCAGGAGCAGCCTTGCGCGGGTGCTACGGCAAAAAGGATTTCGACAATCTGACTGGCGACATCATCTTTTTGCACCTCGACCGGCATATCCTGTAACTCAAACCACGAATGTTCATCCTGGCTGTGCACCATCAAAGTGACAGGAGCACCGTCGGTTTGGGGATAGATGAGGAGAACGATGAACTGGCAGGTGCAGGCGGTGGTGCCATGATGAGGGCAGGGACAATCGGGATGGGTGGCACGCACTGTTTGCAGATCAAAGGAACGCTGCACAGACAGCCCTGCCTGTAACATACGTTGGCTGGCCCATTGTGCCGCAAGCTCTCCTGGCATATTCAGTTCGAACAGGCGTTGTTGGGATTGTGTCATCAGACGGTATCTCCTGGGGAAAGAGCAGGGCCAGACGAAGACCAAAAAATGCGGCAAGAATTGTGCCCTGATCATACATTCTCCTTTCGCAGTATAAAGCAAACGATTGCTACTCTGAAGCGCCATCTATCCTATTGCAAATAGGCCATTTGGCGCGCCACGACCGAATCACGCCATGGTACACTGCTGTGAACAGCCAACTACATTGTAAGCAACGTGATCTTAACTATGAAGCGTCGTCCCTTACTCCTTCGTCTGGTTTTTGTGGGCATTCTTGTTGCCCTCAGTCTCTTTCCGAACCCCCAATCCGCCCTCGCCGCCCCGGACCCGACCACCCACATCTTTTTTAGTGCCGGCTGTGCCGATTGCTGGCCGTATGTGCAAGAGGTTTTGCTGCCCACACTTCAGGCCAGCGGCCTTGCCGGGGAATTCGAAATCCATGATTACACCCGGCCTGATCAGCGTACCTTATTGCTGAAAATCGCCGATCAAGTGGAGCTACCGCGCTCGATTGCCGATTCTCTTTATGCCTTTGTACCAAGTGAGCGGGGCGAGTTGGTGATCTTGGGGCATGTGCCGCCGGACATCATTACCGCTGCCATCAACGCCCCCGATCGCCCGGCCAGGCTTGTGGTCTGGCAGCCACAAATGCATGGCGAGCCGACTGAATACCGCTTATGGGCCTGGCAGGGTGAAGTCCAGAGCTTCGCCATTGATGCCCCCTTCGCCGCTTCCTTGCAACAAACTTTGCAGGCCGGTGGAGCTTTGCCTGTCGGCCTGGGAAATCTGGAGCAGTTGTTGCCGGCAGTGATCGTGACCGGCCTTCTGGATTCGATCAATCCCTGCGCTTTTGCCGTGATCCTGCTCCTGGTAGCATTCTTGTTCACGCTGCGTAAATCCCGAAAAAAGATCCTACAACTGGGCTTGATCTACATCGGCATGATTTTCCTGGTGTATTTTGCCATTGGTCTGGGCTTGTTGCGGGCAGTCCGGTTCTCCGATAATCCCCACTTCGTGGCGAGAGCCGGCTCCTGGCTGCTTATCGGCCTGGGTGCTATCAATCTCATCGAATATTTCTTCCCGAAATCGCCGATCAAACTGCACATGCCTTCCTTCGCGCATGGCCGTACCAATCGCCTGATCAAGGAATCGACAATTCCAGCGACGATGGCAGCGGGTGTGCTGGTGGGTTTGTGCACCTTCCCCTGCTCCGGTGGCATCTACGTCTCCATTATCACCCTACTCAATGCCAAAACAACCCTGGCATGGGGTGTCAGTTACCTGGCCCTTTACAACGTGTTATTCGTGCTCCCCTTGATCGCAATCTTGCTGGCAGCAGGCAATCGTTCTACGGCCAAAGCCTGGGCTAGCTGGGAACGCCGTCATGCCCTCAATATCCGTCTCTGGTATGGCATTGCCATGGTGATACTGGGAATAGGTATGCTGATGTGGGTTATTCGCTAAAACCATACGTCCTTCAAGCTCACCGTAATCGATTCTCCTTCTATCGATTGATCTCAGGAGCTCCCTCTAATGAGTAAATCTGTAGCTTCGCCTCAGACTACTTCACGCCGAAAACGTCGTGAAGAATACGCCAAAAAGCAAAAAAGACAAAAAATGCGGGCCTATACCCTTTTGGGCGCCGGAGCTTTGCTGATCGTCCTCCTTATCGCTTATCTCATCGTGCAACCGGGCAATAAGGCCAAGGATTTCGACATTGCTACCGCGCCGGTCAATCGCGACCAACCTCTGCATGCCATTCATGAAATGGACATGCCTGGTGATCCCAAAAAACCGATTCCCTTCTTGCCCAAGGATGGCCCCCAACCAGCCATTTTCATCCCCACCACCACCTACAACTTCGGCCGCATCGGTGCCAAGGAAGTGGTCACTCATGATTTCATCATCGCCAACGTCGGTGAAGCACCCCTGACCATCAGCCGGGCCTACACCTCCTGCGGCTGCACCACAGCTGACTTCACCTCTGTCGTGATTCCGCCCGGCGAAAAAGCGATCGTTACCCTTCGTCTTGATGCAGGCTATCACGATGTGCGCGGCCAAGTAGTAAGACGTGATCTCATCATCGAAAGCAACGATCCTAACAACAGTGAAATGGTTATCTCTACGCAAGCCGCCGTTCAAACCTCATAAACACCGACATGAAACATACGAACCGTTTGCTCGAAATTGGCCGCGGGCCCTGGCTGCTCCTGATTTTTGTCCTCGCCGCCCTGGCGCTGGGAGGATGCGCCTCCGGCCAACCGCAAATTCTGCTCGAAACCGAGTCCTTCGACTTTGGCAATGTCATTAACGGCGACGTCGTCAGCAAGAATTTACTGGTGACGAACACAGGCTCTGCCCCCCTCGTGATCGAGTCAGTTTCCACCACCTGTGGTTGTACCACAGCTACGCTCGAGCCTATGACTCTGGCGCCAAACGCCCAAGGTGTTCTCCATATCGAGTTCGACTCGGGCGCGCATGGGCCTGAACTGAATGGGGTTGTGTCTCGCCAGATCTATTTGGCGAGCAATGATCCCGATCTTCCCGACGCCCGCATCGAATTTACGGCCACGGTTCTTCCTTCCGAAAGCCAATCACAAACCCAGCAGTGAAGTCGTAGGCGGCTGGCCTCGCCAATAAGCCCGGCGTTTCCTTCCGTTCAGCATGACAAACACATTGTTACCCTGAGCGAGACTTTTGTCACCCCGAGCAAGGCATTTGTTACCCTGCGTGAGGCATCTGTCACCCCGAGTGGGGCATCTGTCACCCTGAGTGAAACGAAGGGTCTCGCCGTACATGTGCGGGTGAGATGCTTCGCTGGTTGGAATATGTCACCCTGAGCAAAGCGAAGGGTCTGGCCGCACATGAAACGAGGAGATGCTTCGCTGGTGATGGCCGGGGTAATGTGAGGCTCGTTGCAGTGAGAGTGCCGCCGAGAAGG
>JAADFV010000204.1 GCA_013152695.1 Chloroflexota bacterium
GTCTCCACCCAGCACACACCCTCCGGCCCCCGTAGCTGAAAATCGAGGCGACTATCGCCATAACGTACTTCACTGCGGATATCGTTGCAGGCGAATTCGGGTAGGCGGCCGGCAGCGACAGCCTCGGCAAAAAGTGGATTGGGTAAGCGGGCGTCGACAGAGACCAGGGTATCGGGCAATTGTACCAGCTTCAGGTCGTAAGGTGTTTTACGGGTGGGGTTGGCAGCGGGGTGGAGCCAGATGGGGCGCTCGCGCACAAAAAGGTCGTGCAAGCGCCCGGAGTTGGGCACATGTGCCCAGGCTGTACCCTCTTCCAGTCGCACCGTGGCCCGAAAACGGTTATCACGGTGGAGAAAATGAGCAGGAATCAGGGGTTGAGGATGTTTCATGCAAGAGTTCCGGCCGCAAGCCTTGGCTGATTCCTATTCATTCCTGCCAAGAAAGGCGAGTACGGTTCCATTGAGAGACCTGCATGGGTGAGGAAGCTATTGCTCAGTGAGTTCCTCGCAAAAGCCACCAGTATTTGAGGAATTCGTAATAGGCCATCATCGCGCTCAGTTGCAGGCCACGCCAGCCATCCCGATAGCCTTTCCAGGTGACGAAACGCCGCCAAAAAGCCTGCAACGGGCGTGTGATGAGGTGCCGGGGATGGCCACGAACGCCTTTTTCCCGCAGTGTGGCCGCCTCGAAGGCGGTGTAACGTCGTTGTTTGGCGTGAAATTGGGCCCAGGTATCGTAGTTGTAGTGGATCAAATGCTCTTGGAGATAGCCCTCATTACCATCGATGATGGCAATTTCGTGTACTTCCCGTTTGGGATCATAGTGGGCGCAGCGCCGGCGCAACAGTCGCAGTTGATGATCCGGATACCAGCCTGCCCCGCGCATGACATGGCCGACAATGTGGTTATAACGCGGTACCCACCAACCATCGACATCCTCTCGCTGCATGACTTGTCGCACTTCTGTGGCAAGTTCGGGCGTAACGCGTTCGTCGGCATCCACAAAAAATACCCATTCGCTATCCAGGGCGGCAAGCGCAGTGTTACGTGCCATAGAAAAATTGACGAAATCGATATCGATCACTTCGGCGCCGGCCGCCTGGGCTGCTTCAATCGTGCCATCATCGCTATGGGTGTCGAAAACGACCACGCGATCGGCAAAGGCACACGAGCGCACGCAGGCATCGATATGCTGAACAACGTTACGGGCAAGGATGGCACAGGTGATGGTGGGTAAAGTTGAGGATGTTTTACTGGTATCGTTCATAGTTGAAAAATAAGGGCTAAGGTATCAGGATCGGTCTTCTAAAGTGCTGAGGACCTCGTCGATGGCTTGCAACAAGTCATGCAAAGCATCTTCATCGAGCTGGTGACGCCGGTGGGCAGCGAGGGCTTCCTCACGTTTGTGCTGCATCCCTCGCGCGAGCAGACGTCGCGCCAGAAGTTGTTTCCAGCGAGGGTAGTATTTGCCATAGTAACGCAGCCGGGAGCGCCATAAGGCGACAAACATTTTGCTGCGGAACTGCCGGGCACTACGGCCTTCGTAGTGGGTGATGCGGGCGGAGGGGACGCAATAGAGCTGCCATCCGGCATCATGCATACGATGGCACCAGTCCATCTCTTCGGCATACATGAAATAGCCTTCATCCAGGAGACCAATGTCATCGATGACAGCGGCCCGCACCATAAGGGCCGCGCCCAAAGCAAAGTCAATGGCAAAAGGCTGATTGGATTCGTAACGCGCCCGCGCATAGCGGCCATTGAGGCGGGAATTGAGAATGCGGCGGAGTAGAGGTAAGGTGGGAGGGTACAGGTCGAGGGCAAGCTGCATCAAGCCCGGAAAACGAAAGGCGCTGTGCTGAAAACTCCCGTCCGGATAGTTGAGCCGGGCGCCGCAGCCCCCGGCTTCAGGGTGTTGCGCCAGAAAATGGATCATTTGCGCCAGGGCACCGGCCTGTACTTCTGTGTCGGGATTGAGAAGGAGTACGGCATCGGGCCGCTCCACCTGCTTTTTGCTCTTTTTTCCAAAGCCCAGGGCTTTCAGGCCACGATTATTGCCCGCGGCAAAGCCCAAATTCTCATCGCTGGCAATGAGCTTGACCTGGGGAAAGGTGGCCGCGACCATACTGGCGCTATGGTCGCGCGAGGCATTGTCGACCACGACCACTGTGTGTTGGAGCTGGGGCAAGCGCCCCAATTCTGCGTACACAGAAGTCAGACATTGGCGCAAAAGGTCTCTTACATTGTAACTGACGATGATGATGCCGAGGTGCATGGCAAGTAGAGGCTAAGGATTCGGATCCAGGATATTGATTTCCTGGACATCTGCGTAATTATTGACAATCTCGACATCTTCGTGCAAAAGGCCGCCCCAAATACGGAAAGGATTGCGCGGAGGCGCTTCTGTCCAGATGATGGTGCCAAATACCAGGCCCCGCTTCCCGGGGTCCAGGAAGCACTGCTCCCGGCCATCAACGAGCTCACAACGTAAGTCTTCACGCCGGCCGACGGCATAGCGGAAGGGCCAATCCTGGCCGAAATTGGACTGGTAATTGAGGCCGAAGCGCCAGGTGCCCGACTGTTCGAACCAGCTGGGATTATCCTGTTCGTAGGCGAGGGTATTGAAGTTCTGGTCGGAGCGGTAGACCGTACCGGGCCAGGGACCGGCCGTACGGATGGGGACATGCCCATAGTTTTCGATCGTAGCCGTAAAGACCAGAGCGCCACCAATAGGAATATTCAGATCGCCGTCACTGGGGTCGAGCATGGTGACCTCGCCCTGGACGATATCGGCGCGAGGTTTGCCCCCGTTCACAATCGTGAGGGTACTGGTGACCACAGTGTGGTTTCCCACCTTGTCCCAGGCCTCGGCCACAACGAGATAATCGCCATCAGGAGGTGGATCGGCGCCTAAATCGACGCCACCGTCGTAATCGAACCAATGGTAGCCAGGTTCCGTAGGTTTGAGCTCGCGTTCTGTCTCTTCCAGGGGATATTTTCGGTTGGGATTGTCGGTATCACGAGGATTGAAGAGATAGACCTGAATTTCCGCTACTTCTTTCGTTAGCCAATAGGTGATAGCGGCGCGGTCATCGATGCCGTCCTGGTTGGGTGAGATTACGGCCGGGTTGACTGAGAAGTTGTGGAATTCAGGGGCATCGGTATCGGCGTCGACGATGGTAATCTCGCCCTGACGGGAATCGATCATTCCCCGCGCATCGTCTTTTGCTTCGATTACCCAGGTGTAAGTGCCATCTGACAGGACGCGGCCATCGATCACACCGCCCCAGAGGACATTGTAATCGCGGGCAGAGCGGCTTTTTTCTTTACGGAAATAGTAACGCTGTCCTTGTTCATCCACAAAGTAAATGGAGACTTTGCTAGGACGCCGGATGGAGTAGGATATTCGGGCCACATCACTGTCACCATCAGCATTGGGGCTGATGACTGAGGGTTCGACACTGGCTTGTGATATGAGATCACCGCCACTACAAGCACTGAGCCACAGGAGCACGATGAGGCTGGCCAGAAGCAGACCTATTCGGTGCAAGGATTGGCGAGAGGAGGGCTGAGAATTAGTCGAGAAGGAAGGAGTGTTGAGCATTGTTTTGAGCCAAGCTGCGTTTGCAGCATTCGGAAATAGGTTAGCAAAAGCCCGCCAGCATGGCGAGCCAGGTAGGGCAAGTTTAGCAGAGAATGGGTAGGATGGCCAAGGTGAAGTGGTCATGCGGCAGTGAATGGTGGAGCGGCAGGGTAATTTTAGTCTTGTAAAATTGCCTGACAGGGGGAAGTCTTCTACAATAAGATTATGCGCAACGGTGTGCAACATTATTTGGGGTAGTTGTCTCCTCAATATCCCTTTTCTCACGATTGATTTTAGACATGTTCGTTCTGTTGCCAACTATCCTTTACCTTTCTACGTCGACATATCTTTCTCCCTCTCACATCCCATGCTACCAGCCATCATCACCCTTGACCTCGAAGGCGTTTTCACGCCCGAAATTTGGATTGAAGTCGCAGAAAAAACAGGCATCCCCGGCCTCAAGCGCACGACCCGCGACGAGCCTGATTACGATAAACTCATGCGCTATCGCCTCGATATCCTGCAACAACATCAGCTCTCTCTCCCCGACATTCAAAAAATCATCGCCCAGATGACGCCTCTGCCTGGCGCCTATGACTTTCTTAACTGGCTACGGCGTCGTCTTCCTGTCATCATTCTCTCCGACACCTTTTATGAATTTGCCATGCCACTCATGGCGCAGCTTGATTATCCCACCCTTTTTTGCAATAGCCTCCAACATGATGCCCAGGGCATGATTACCGGCTACACCTTGCGCATCCCCGATGGCAAACGCGCTGCCGTCGAGGCCCTGCAAAAACTCAACTTTTTCGTCATTGCCGCCGGTGATTCCTACAACGATACCACCATGCTCTCCGCCGCCGATCAAGGTATCCTTTTCCGACCCCCTGCCTCTGTTATTGCCGACTTCCCTCAGTTTCCCGTCACCTGGGAATATGCCGAGATTCAAAATCACATCAGTGCCCTCCTGAGCAAAAATGAAGCAGTGAGAGGACCGCTCGAAGGGGTAGGGCAGCTACTCAACTTCTGAGCCACCGCTCGTTGTCCATCCCAACCCAATCAATACACTTGATGCTCGCGGATATACTGCCGCACCGATTCAGGCACCAAATAGCGGATACTGCTGCCATGCTGAATGCGGCGGCGAAGATTGTTGGAAGCGATACTGACACCAGGCATCGGTAGCAGCGTCACTTCATGCACAATGCCGGGCAGAGCCGCCTCCAGGGGAGCAAAATCAATCTCATAGCCGGGACGTGTCGCCGCCGCTAATCGCGCCAACGAACGAATTCGGTCCGGTTCGTGCCAATTGGGAAAATCGATCAGCGAATCCAGGCCCATCAAAAACCACAATTCCACCTCCG
>JAADFV010000205.1 GCA_013152695.1 Chloroflexota bacterium
CCGCATAGTTCATTGTATGGCGCCAATCGATGACGGTACGATATTCTTTGAGCGAGACGCCGACAAATTTCGAGCTGATTTCCATTTTGGTATTGTGGATATGCTTCTGCACAAGGAGTCTGGGGTAATCGAACGAGGGGAGGGGTCTCATCGTTGTGTTCCAACCCTTATGTTTTGTGTACAACAGAATAGGCTTCAAGTCAAATAGCCTGTAAGTAACATGTCCGCGGCCCTTGCACCAGTTGCACTCAACCCGCATTTTTAGTCTGGATAGAGAGGAGGATATCGGAGTGTGCAGTCGTGAGTGGGTGCTGGCAGAAATGAACGGGAAAAGATGCTCTTGCTCGCCGTGATACGTCCTGGAATTTGGTTGGAAATTGGGAATTACGTCTTGACAAGTCTCATCGCACGGTGTATGATATGGCTAACCATAAATATTGTTAGTATATGCCATAAAATTACAAGGAGCAACCATGAGCGAAAGTCTCGAAATGTATTTGATTACCATAGCTCAATTCGGTGAATCGAGCGAAAAAGAGGTGGTACCCCTTTCCTTGATCTCGAAGGCTATGGATGTGCTGCCGGTTTCCGCCAACCAGATGATCAAGAAAATAGCGGAGCTGGGTTTGGCTGTTTATATCCCTTACAAGGGCGTGGAACTAACCCCGGCAGGAAGGCGTAAAGCCATGCAAATCTTGCGAAAAAGACGTATTTGGCAGGTCTTGCTGGTGGAAGAGTTGGGCATGCCCCCTGAGGATGCAGACGCCTTTTCTTGTAAGTTGGAGCATATCACCCCCGACGACGTGATTGAGCGTTTGGCAGAACACCTGGGTCATCCCACCGTAAGCCCCTTGGGAAAGCCCATCCCCCATCTTCAACCCAGTACATCTGCTCTTCCCACTATGCGCTTGAGTATCCTCGGCGCCGGACAAAGTGGGGTGGTGATGCGAATCGACGCTGAACCGGCGACGCGAAGCTTTCTCGCCGGTCGTGGTATCCGCCCGGGTGCAAATGTGGTGGTGCTGGCAAAAACAGAGGACGGTTCTCTCTTGGTTGAGTCCGACGGGCATCAAACCACCATTGCCGGAGCCATTGCCGACAAAGTGGCGATTCAGGATATGCAGCACACAGAACAAGCTGCGTCCAAGTATTTCCAAAAGGAGAAAGACGTGACGCCTACGAAACAAATCCCCTTGAGCGAACTTCCTGCAGGTAAAGAGGGGGTTATCGTTAAGATCAACAGCCGCGGTACCCTCCGTCGGCGCTTGCTGGACATGGGTTTAGTCAGCGGCGAAATCATTAGCGTCGAGCGTGTCGCTCCCCTGGGCGATCCCGTGGAATTCACAGTGAAAGGATATCATCTTTCCTTGCGTAAGAAAGAGGCCGAACAGGTTATCGTCGAGGTGGAAGATGAGCGCTAATGTGCCGATGCCTCTTTCCATGGTGCCCATTGGGGTTCAGGTTCGATTGGAGGAAATCCGAGCAGGACAACGACTGGCTCATCGCCTGGCGGAGCTCGGCCTGACACCCGGCATCGAGCTCGGTGTCATACAAAATGCCGGGGGACCGATTCTGGTGGCCGTACGTGATTCTCGTTTGGCCCTGGGTAGAGGCATGGCTCACAAGGTCATGGTTACACGCATTCCTTAAAGCATTCTCTCGAAAACATTCATAAAAACAGGAGTTTTGGCATGAGCAAGGGTAATATTCGGATTGCCCTGGCCGGCAACCCTAACGCTGGAAAAAGCACTATCTTCAATGCTCTGACCGGTTCTCATCAGCATGTAGGCAATTGGCCTGGAAAGACGGTCGAAAAGAAAGAAGGGGCTTTTAAGTACCAAGACTGCAAGGCAGAGGTCATCGACCTTCCCGGCACTTACAGCCTGTCCGCCTACTCTCCGGAAGAGCAAATTGCTCGAGATTTTATCGTACAAGAAAAACCCGATCTGGTCGTCGATGTGGTGGATGCCGCTAACCTGGAACGCAATCTGTACCTGACGGCTCAAATTTTGGAAACGGGAGTGCCTCTGATCGTGGCTCTGAACATGTCTGATGTGGCAGAGAGCAGGGGGTATCAAATTGACAAAGCAAAGCTTTCGGAGCTACTGGGTGGGGCCCCTGTGGTGCAGACAATAGCCAGTAAGGGGATCGGCCTCGATCAGCTGAGGGAAAAGATCGTAGAATTTGTAGAAAACGGGGCCGCATCTCCACAGCGTTCTATCGAGTATGATCGGGACATCGAAAAAGAAATTGCTATTCTCAGCAGAGAGATATCCGCCGTACCCGCCCTGACTGAAGTATACCAACCTCGCTGGCTGGCCGTGAGACTGCTGGAAGGGGAACCCGATCTGATAGAGATTGTCAAAAAGACCGCCGGAACCCAGCATCTCCTCAGGGTGTATGACCAAAGTCTTAAAAGACTCCGTCAGGTTTATGGTGAGGATCTGGACGTGGCCATTACCGATGGCCGCTACGGCTTCGTGCATGGGGTGGTGAAGGCTGCCTTGAAGCGTTCGCTGCAGCAACGCCTGACCACTTCCGATAGGATCGACAAGATTGCCACAAACAAATGGTTGGGTATCCCCCTTTTTTTGGCACTCATGTATCTCGTGTTCAACTTGGTGCAGAATGTTTCGGCACCTTATCTCGATTGGGTGGACAGTGTCATCAGTGGCCCCATCAGCAACTGGACGGCCTTCATCCTTACTGCTGCCGGTTCCCCCCAATGGCTTACAGCCCTGATCCGAGACGGTATCATCGCCGGCGTCGGCGGTGTCCTCGTATTTGTGCCGGGGCTCCTGGTGATGTACTTCTCCCTCGCTTTTTTGGAAGATAGCGGCTATCTGGCTCGAGCCGCTTTCGTCATGGACAAGGCGATGAGCGCCTTGGGCCTTCATGGTAAATCGTTCATTCCCATGATTCTCAGCTTTGGCTGCAATGTGCCGGGCATTTATGCCACGCGCACCATCGAAAGCCGCTCTTCCCGCATTCTCACGGGTCTTCTGATTCCTTTCATGTCCTGTTCAGCACGGTTACCGGTGTACGTTCTCTTTGGCATGGCTTTCTTCCCGTCACGGGCAGGGACGGTGATTTGGGGCATGTATGTCGTGGGTATCCTTGTCGCCATTATCGTGGGAGTCATTCTTTCCCGCACCGTGTTCAAAGATGCCGAGCAAGGGGCTTTTGTCATGGAGTTACCCCCTTATCGTATGCCTACCCTCAAAGGGCTGTTGATTCACATGTGGGAGCATACCTCGGGCTTCGTACGAAAGGCAGGAACCGTGATTGTTACGGTTGCCGTGGTTATCTGGTTCCTGCTCAATGCCCCCTGGGGCGTGGAGAATCCCCACGACAGCTATTTCGGACAGCTCAGCACGGCAATTTCGCCCATTTTTGCCTCCCTGGGGTTTGATAACTGGCAGGCCTCTGGTGCCCTGGTCTCCGGCTTTATCGCCAAAGAGGTGGTCGTCTCGACCATGTCTCAAATTTATGTGGGTGAGGAGGCAGAAGCAGAGTCCACACAACCCACCCCATTCCTCAGGGATGTGCGAGACATAGTCGTTGGTTTTGGTGTGGCGACGGTGTCTGCGGGCAAAGAACTGATCGAGGTGCTGACGCCCGGGATCACTCTATTCGCGAGGGAAGAGGAGGAAGGGGAGGGACAAACAGGACTGAGTAAGGCGCTTCAGTCCGCCTTTACCCCTTTGACGGCGCTGGCATTTCTGATATTCGTGCTTCTTTATGTGCCCTGTGTGGCCACGGTAGCGGCGCAGGCTCAGGAGTTTGGTTGGCGGTGGGCGGCATTTTCCGTGGGGCTGAACATGGCTGTTGCCTGGATCGCCGCCCTTGTTGTGTATCAAGGTGGGCAGTTGCTGGGATTTGTCTAAAAAAGAAGATGCGCTTGCGTCCTGTCCGGGTGCAAGCGCATCTTCCCCACCTTGACCCCACTCTCCTTCTCACCTACAATCCACATACCGCCACTCCCATATCTCGGGAATCATTCCAGGTAAATCTGCGACTTGCTTCTGTTCCCATTTGGTCTGCCACATCCCTAATCCATGCCTCCCAACATCCTCTTTCTCGTCCTCGACTGTGTGCGCTACGATGGTCTTGGTTGCAACGGCAATCCCCGTGCTGTCTCGCCTGCCATCGATACCCTGGCCGCGCAGGGACGACGCTACACGCAGGCCTACGCCGCCGCCATCTGGACGCTGCCCAGCCACGCCAGCCTTTTCAGTGGCCTGCATCCCCGTCAACACGGCGTCAATGTCGATCAGCGCTTTCTGGACGCGAGCATCCCCACCATGGCCGAGGTTTTGCAGCAGCAGGGCTACCAGACTGCCGCCTTCTCCACCAACGCCTGGGTAGGGCCTCATTTTGGCCTCGATCGGGGCTTCGAGCATTTTGCCGCCTTGTGGCGCATCTTTCCCAGCATGGGGCGACGCCCTTTTCCCTGGTGGGAGAAAGCCTTGCGCAAGCGTCTGTTGGAACGGCGAGACAAAGGTGCCGCCAAACTCAACCGCTACCTGCAACGCTGGTGGCAGCGCCAACGAGACCCACAGCGTCCCTTCTTCATCTTCGCACTCTATCTCGATGCCCATCTGCCTTATCACCCTCCCCCAGGCTATGCTCAGCACTGGTTGCAAGGCGAGGCTTTGCGGGCGGCGCGTGCGGCCAATCAAGATGCCTGGGCCTACATGGCCGGCGAAGTGGAGATGACCCAGGCCGATTTCGCGGGCTTACGCGCTCTTTACGATGCCGAAATTCAATATGTGGATGACCAGGTAGCCAGGCTGTTGGAGTTTTTGCAAAAGGTGGGGGCGTTGGAGGACACTATTGTCATCATCACCGCCGATCATGGCGAGAACATCGGTGATCATGGCCTCATGGATCATCAGTACTGCGTGTACGACACCTTGGCCCATGTACCTTTGATCGTTCATT
>JAADFV010000206.1 GCA_013152695.1 Chloroflexota bacterium
TCGGCGTGGGCGTCGGTGTGTTGGTGGGTTTTGGCGTGGGGGTACGGGTGGGTGTGGGTGTGTTGGTGGGGGGTAGATGGTAGGTTACAATCAAATAGGGCTTACTAGTACTGGCGTTTTTGGAACGGAAGTAGCGGTAATAATAGTACTTCGACCCTCCTGACTCAGGTCCTCTGAGTTCAAAACCATAGTTTGGATATACGCCAAAGTTTTTTCCCTTCCACTTGTTAACCAAGGCGGTGATGTCCCAACTTTTCCAGCCTGAAGTGGTGCTAACTGCGATAGCTTTGAAATACAGAGATTTGGGGCCAGTCCAGTACAGCGGGCAACTCCATTTGGCCGTCACCTCACGCAGGGAGATGTTTACAGGATTGGCGCCCCAGGCATCATACAGGTAGACACGAAAGAAGGCAGAGTCGATAATGGCGTCGCTGGGGATGCTGGAAAGATGGAAGCCTAAGAAGGCGCGCTGAAGTTCATCGCCAAACTCACTTCCGTTGTATTGCACGGCCAATTTGGTGTTAGTGCAGAAACTGGAATTGGTAGCGACGGAGTCGACATAAGTGTCGATGTAGGGCTCGGTAGTGTAAGTGTCGGCCGGCATTGCTCCTGCGGGAATGATAGCAAGATAACGGCTATCGTCCAGGGGATAGACTCCCGGTTGTGGAGCTTTAGCATCCGTAGGAATCTCCGCTGTTGATGCCTGGAGCACAGTATTACCCGCAAATACTGCCACGCCCGCGATTAGCATCAGCAAGATAAACGTGAAAGCGATAAGTCGTGCTGGTAGCGAAAGCTTCATGATTCTTCTCCTTTGAGTGATGAAAATACTCCTATGAATCTCGCCAGTGAGCGAACTCGCCCTAAGTCCAGATCATCTTTGACAATGAACGTGGCTTTTCCAGCCTGGTGCGCGGCTGTTTGAAACAAATCGGCCTGGTCCCGGTGGGCACTCATGAGGATAATCGGCAGATCTGGGGTGATGGCCCGTAACCGGGGCATACCCTCGATGCCGTTGATGCCGGGTAATACCACGTCCACCAGGGCCAGATCGGCCGGTAAGACCTGCAATATCTGTTCTGCTTCGGCAATACTCCCTGCCAGACCCACCACGTCGAAACCACCCAGTTCCAACAACTGGGTCAGTTCTTGACCGAAGGAAAGGTGATCATCGACGATAAGGACGCGTGTCACGTTGATCCGCCTTAAGCGCGCGTAAGCGAAATGACGAGTTTCAGTATTTTCATTATAGGGCGACAAGGCTCTTCCGTCATCGGGGTCAAGTACCGATTTTCTTAGGCGAGTCGGTACCCCAGTACCGGTATCGGTTGGTGGCTAAGTACGGTGGAGTAAATTGTGAGGGATGATTGGTGCCATGTTGTGATCGGATGGCTTTTACTACTGCCATGCTGAGCGGCTCCATCCCAGAGGTTCCTTCCCTATGCCACCCACTCAGCATCGATCGATTTAAACACCGCCCAACACCAGCGAAGCATCTCCTCGGTGCATGGTCCGCTTGCACTTGGTTTAAAAGAACAAAGAGCAAATCGACTTATTGAAGCAAGGTAATTTGTATGTGGGTGCCCTGACCCGGCGCCGATGCTATCGTCAGCGTCCCCCCAATCAAATCCACCCGCTCCTTCATCCCCGCCAGGCCAAAATGTCCCTGTTCAACGAGGTCATTGATTGCCGACGGCATCGTAAACCCCCGACCATCGTCCTTGATCTCCAGCGCCAACCGTTTTCCCTCTCGGTGCAGTGAAAATTGAACATTCCGCGCCGCGGCGTGGCGGGTAATGTTAGTCAGAGCCTCTTGCACGATGTGGTAGAGATTCACTGCTATCTCATCGGGGAGGTGGCGTAGATCAGCATCGGGAGGCAAGGCAAGATGGAGAATGACACCATTTTGCGAAGCCCATTCGTTTGCAAGGGCGCGCAGAGCTGCGCCCAGCCCCAGGGCGTCCAGCATAGGAGGACGCAATTCGGCGCAGGCGTGGCGCATATCGGCGAGAAGCTGATGTACCTCCCCTCGCATTCCCTGCAAACTCTGTGCCAGAGTATCAGCTTTCTGCTCGACCGCCAGCAGGAGACCCAACTGCAAATTCAGGGCTACCAGGGACTGTACGGGGCCATCGTGTAGATCACGGGCCAGCCGCGCCCGTTCTTCCTCGCGCGAACGTAGCAAGCGGTGCTGCATGGTGCGGATTTCTGTCAGTTGCCGGCGCAGCTGCTCGACAAGCAGGATATTGTCCAGGGCGATGTCGGCCTGATGGGCTACCGTTCGCAAAATGTGGATATCCTCCTTGCTAAAATCGTCACCGTCACGACGTGGCCCTACCAACCAACGGGCGCGGGGCTGATTCTGAAAGGAAAGCGTAAACTGCTGAGGAAAAGGAGAATCGGGCGCGGGTAATTTCTGCTCTGGGGCAGAGAATTGGCTCGAATCATCGCCAAATTCCAGGCGACCGGGGCGCAGTTGCATCAACTTGGCCACTTCCTGGGTGAGGACATGGGTCAGTTGCTGCCTATCCAATGTGCGTGCCAGCTCGTTGCTGATCGTTTCCACGACACCGGCATAATCATACCAACCACCATAAAAAATACGGTCCACAACCCGTTGAACGCGACCACGCATCTCCTCGAAAGAAAAACCAACCAGCATTGTCAGGCCTACAGCAATCAGCGTTTGCAACAGGTGGTCATCAGGCAGAAAATGGTAGATGAGTATGAAAGGGCCCAAATAGAGGAGAAGCACCGCCAGCGATAGCAAGACATAAACCAGAGCCCGATTGAGTAAACGATCGATCCCGAAGAGGTTGTGTCGAGCTATGGCGATGAGATAACTGATGGGGGCGAGGGCCAGAAATGGCCCCATCGCCCAGCCCGGGAGGCGAAAGGAGGAGCCGAGAATGGCGGGGAGAAGGTAAAAAAGGAGGGGTGGGATGCCTGCCAGTACATTACCGGCGACAATGAGGCGCAAGCGGCGGCGACTATCGGCCGAGGCTCGACGAATGTAGGAATAGAGCAGTACAGCCAGCGCCGCCGCCACCTCCACAGTCGTGCAGAGAACGGCGAGACGAATCCACAAGGGACCCCAGGAAAAGGCTCCGATAACGAGGATAAAGGCCAGGATGTAAAGGGGAATCAACAGGCGGCGGCGCTGCCGCGAGGAGCCAAAGGGTACGGGAAAGGTGAGGGTGTGGTGCAACAATAAGGGCGCGGCCAGATAAAAACAGGTGATGCTCAGGAGCACCAGGCCCGGAGGACGGACACCTTTGGGAAACGCCAGTAGAATTAGCACGGCCACGGCAAAGACCTGGGATAACAGGAAAAGAATGCGAACATCTAGCTGCCGGAAGCGCCGCCACAAGAGCAGGGTTCCCGTCCCCCAAAAGGTGAGAGCCACTAAAACACCGGTGAGCAGGGGAATGAGATTGACTTTGATAAGTGGAAGAACCACGATTTCCAGGGTAAGACGGCGTCCGGCACGTTCGATTTCAGCCTTGTAGTTTCCCGGCAGCGGCTGTAGCCATTGGCGAAAGGGCACCCCTTCTACTGCTAGAATGACATCATCGGGTTGTAAACCAGACCAGTCGCCAAAGCTATCCTGGGGCACGGTGAGAACACGGCCACTGTTTTCCTCCAGGAGAAAATCCAGTGTCGGCATCTTGTTTTGTTTATAAACGACGTAGCTTATTAGCAGGAGGACGAGAATTGTCAGCAGGATGGCGCTCCAACGCCAGAGCCATTCACAACGCTTCGCTCCTTCAAGCCTAGCCATGGCTGTCCTCAGGTGCCAACACCTGCACCAGGCCATGTCGGATGGCCAGTAAGGCCGCTTCGGTACGAGAGGCAACCCCCAGTTTACCGTAGATATTACTGACGTGGTTTTGCACCGTCCGCTTGGTGAGCACCAGGTGCTGGGCGATAGCAGCGTTGTCCAGGCCTTGGGCCAGCAACATCAGCACTTCTCGTTCGCGAGGAGTAAGAGGTAAATCCGGATTTAGGATGATTTTCTCCGCTTCTCCTTCGTGGCGATGCAACACGAGATTAGCCACGGTGGGGCTCAGCCATGATTCACCGCGAGCCACGGCCCGTACCGCCGCTACCAATATTTCTAGAGCATCATCCTTGAGCACATAGCCATTGGCACCCGCGTCCAGTAGCCCGAATACCAGCTCTTTCTCGTCACTCACTGTCAGGATCAAAATCGCTGTCGTCAGCCCCTTTTCTCGTAACTGCCGCATCACTTCCACACCACTCATATCAGGTAG
Organism: Chloroflexota bacterium; assembly: GCA_013152695.1. The sequence continues at coordinate 4,275 of JAADFV010000206.1, forward strand.
ATGCACGTCCAACACCAACACATCGGGGCGATCCCGTATGACCAGACGCAAGGCCTCAGCGCCGCTGGTTCCCTCCGCTATGACCCTGATGTCGGATGCAGTTGCCAGGACCGACTGCAAACCGGCCCGCACAAGGGGATGATCATCGACAATAGCGACATGAATCATGACACGCGTTACCTCATAGCCTTATTTGTCTCCATGCTGCAGACTCGCCAGCATACCTGGTTTATGTGAATGATTGTGGGCATCTGGGGAAAAACAAAAACGCCGTCATTGTGTATTTTATCATAGGGCATAGCAAACCATCCAACCGCACTTTCGTCTTATTCGTATCTTCCTTCCGCAAAGCAGAAGACCTCACTTACTATGTGAATCCAGAGCCTTAGCGCAGTTCGATGGCTTTTTCTGGGCATTGCAGTACACAAGCGCCACAGGCAATGCAACGCTGGGGATCATGAAAGCGCGCCTTACGCCGGGCGTAATCGGGGCTCCAGCATCCCACGGGGCATACTTCGTAGCACTGCCAAACACCGGTACAGCGTTCGGAATCAAAGTAGATTTGCAGATGGCGCAAAGAACGCGCCAGCTGCCAGTGTTCGGCCAAGGTCTTCCAAAAAGTGGGTTCGGCAGACATCGCCTTACCTCCATCCCATGAGCAAG
>JAADFV010000207.1 GCA_013152695.1 Chloroflexota bacterium
AAGGTCAACAAACATCAAAAGGATGCGAATATCAACACGAAAAGGCCCATCGTGGTGCCAATTCTAGTGAAGAATCTAGCGATTTATCTACGGCGAGACCCTTCGCTAGCGTTTCGTGGCCATGTCAGTTGTATATTCGACCCGCTCAGGGTGACACATTGTGTTTTCTGATCCAACCAAACTTCTGTGTTTGTACTTAGGAGTGTGGATCAGGGATGGATGATGACGGGCAGGTAGGTGCGTAAGGCCGGTTGTAGCACCACCAGACCGATGTCAGTCTCCTGGCCGGCCTGGACTTCTACACCTTGCAAGACCGCAGGAGAATAGCCGTCATATTCAAATTGTAAGTCGTAACTACCGGGTGGCAGGGGTGAGAAGAATACGCCACCTTCCTCGTCACTGAATTGGGGTGGGGCAAAGAGATAGTTGAGCAGGCGTACAAAGATGCCGGCAGGGTTTTCATCATCAGCTAGGGCGGCGTGCCCCATAATCGCCCCACTTGCCTCCGGGCTGGTAACACCGATGTCGTCATAGTAGGTGGTTGATTCGTTGCCTGCTTCATCTCGCAATTTGACATAAACGGTGGCAACGCTTTGAGGCTCACCATTCTGGGCAGCAAGTAAGTGTTTCACCTGCGTGGGCTCCAGTTGCCAGGAGACCTCTGCCTGGAAGGGCTGCCAGGTTGCACCGGCGAAATCGGCACGATTGGAGATGAGCATTTCCACCACATCCTCATCATCCGTACGGAGATGCAAAGTCACCCGCGAAGTGGTGGTGAGGAAGCGTCCGAGGTTAATCGAGATACTACCGAGGGGCGGTACGGGATCAGCTTTAGGCATGCCGCTAAAGACAGGGCTGGGGGCACTGGAGCGTCCCAAACCATCGACGCCTTCGAGGTAGTAGAAGTACATGGTGCCGTTGCGCAGGCCGCTGTCACGATAGAGGGCGGAGGAGTCGGGCCGGAATTCGGCAACCAGAGGGAAGGGGCCCTCGGGGCGACTGGCACGATAAAGGCGGATGCCCTCGTAAGCGGCATCGGCCGGATAGCGGATCAGATTGCTGTTGGGGCGTAGATCCAGGGGGGGCATGTGGTCTGGCCGCCAGTCGATCACTTCTACATCAAGGGGGCGAGGGAGAGCGTCGTCTGTAGGATCGAGGGGATTGGCCCGCCGTCCAACCTCGGAACCGTCGTTTTCTCCACCATCATCAGTATCGGGATCACAGGGGTCGGTGCCCAGTGTCCATTCTTCCTTGTTTGACAGGCCGTCGCGATCCGGATCTTTGTCGTTGTCAGGTGTAAAAGGATCAAGGCAGGGATGCAGGCGTTCGTAGCGGGTTGGCATGCCGTCGTCATCGTCATCGGGTTGGGTTTTCTCACCCTCGCCTTCGAAAATCTGGAAAGCGCCCTTGCGGATGCGCGTGAAGTCTTCCCCGCGGTTGTCGCGGCCTGCTGCCTCGACGCGGACGTTGTAGCTGCCACGTTGGGGCATGACATTTTTGGGGTCATCGGGCAGGCCGCTGACGCTGAAGGCGGTGGTACGGGTGTAGAGATTGCCGTAGATGCCGTCGTTGGCCTCGCCGTCGCCGTGATCGCCATCATCCCACAAGGGCAGCTCCATCGAGGTGCCGTCGGGATGCTCGACCGAGGCCATTACTTTGGCGCCGGGAATCACGCCCTTACTGTCGAATAATGCGGCCAGGATGGGCATGGGCAGGCCACGCAGGAAACGGCCGTTCTGCGCGTAGAGGGAGGTGTCGTTATGATACTGGCCAAAGTAAAGCTGCATGCGGGCGCCCTGGCGATTGCGCCCGGAGAGGATGAGCATGTAGTCCGTTATCCCCCTCGCTCCTTCAATCTCGACTTTCCAGTTGCCGGAGATCATGGCGCCAACTTGGGCGACGTAGTGGGTCGTTGATTGGAAGATACGGACGCCATGCACGCCGTCGCTCACGGGTGAACCATCGGGACGGGTAATTCGAACGTTGATGGCACTTGTGGCATTGTTCCAATTGATCGAGAAAATACCGTCTTCGACCCCACCTTCGTGCAGGGCAATGACATGGGTGTTGCGGCTGCCGCGGTTGACTGTATCGCTGGTTTCATAGATGCGTTCGTGACGGCGGATGACCTCGTTGCTGCTGGCATAGGCATCGGCCAGGCGGTTGGGTAGATTACTACTGGCGCTGGCATCTTGGCTTGCCAGGGTACCCGGCGCCACATCGACGTAGTAGTAGATGCCGCCGGTATCATTGGCAATTGCCTGCATCAGGGCCTGGTCGGTGTAGGGGCCGAGGGCGATGGATTGGACTTTGATGCCGGCGGCGAGGATGGCAGCTCGGATATCTGTCCAGAAGGCGGCTTCATTTTCCATGCCATCGCTGAGCAGGACGATCCAGTCCTCACCCAGGACACTACCCCGCACAGCAAACTCAGTCCGGGCTTTTTCCAGGCCATCGCCGATGGAAGTGAGGACATCCGGGAGTGTATTCAAGCCGGTGATGGCATTTTTCGCCGCTGTACGATTGGCATCTGTTACATCTTTGAGCTGGGCCTCCAATTTGGCATCATCGTTGGGTTCCACGTCGTCGCCGCCAAAGCTGACTACACCGATTTTGTCGTCGGAACGGGCAGCGTCGATGAAGAGACTGGCGGCATTTTTGGCAGCGGTGAGTTTCGGCGAGGCCGCAGGAAAGAGCATGGAACCAGAGCGGTCAATGACCAGGACCTGGTCGAGGATTTGTTTTTCGTAGTTGACGACCCCTGCTTTGGTGTCGGTACCGAGATTACCCAGGCGCACCCGCAGCGAGTAGACGCCAGCCGCAGCTTTAGTCGGCGCTTGCGTTACGAGCCAGTAGTCACCCTGGACGTAGGCACCGGAAAGCACAGGAGCGACGTTGGCAGGCGATTCGCCATCGACCCAAACCTGGAAATCGGAGGGTTCGAGTCCTTGCACCGAGGGTGTTCCCAACGCGGCCGGGCCTGCTACCCTTAGCCGGATCAGGAAGGGATCCGGATCATCTGGTTCGCCGACGTAGGCTTGATGGTTGAAAGTAGGATCAAGGATGACAAGGTCGGCCTGGCCACAGGCAAAGGTGTAGGTAAAATTAGCATCATCGCCCAGGCCGGCAACGACGGCAATCAGCCGGGTGTAGGGATCGGCTGAGCGCTGGATGAAGGAACGGGCAAATTCTGTGCCAACGCTTTTGTCGAGCCTGTCGACGGTGCTGGCGCCTTTGATGGCTAGCAAGCTATAGGCGGCCTGTTCACCCGTAGAACGAAATCCAACAATACCGCCGCAGTCGCCCCCGATAGTCGCTTCGTAGTAGCGCGCGCCCCAGCGTACGACACTTTCGGCATCAGGTCCTCGCTGCGGAGGAATGTTACCCGACCAACGGCGTTTAACCTGGTTATAACTGCCACTGCTACCGTCATTTTCATCGACATAACGATATTTCGTGGCATCGTTCAGGCCGGAAACATCGAGATCTTTGGCAACATTGGCTATGGTGAAATCATGAAAGACATTCTCGAGGGTTTCACTGACGTCAAAGTCCTTGATGGTGCGGCGCATATTGGCAGGAACATTGGGGTTCGCATTATTGTTGCGGGCATTCTCCCAAAAAGTCTCGATGAAATTGGCACCGATATTCGGCTCCGCCGGTGTAGTCCCCAGCTGCTCGGTGAGATAATTCCAGAAAAGGGCGGAAGAATACGAGGCATTCCAGATCGTCTGGTTGGGGCTGCCGAGGAAGGCGTTGACCTGACCCCGGTAGGTGATACAACCAGCGTTGGCATCGATGTCGCTGTAAATCTTGTCCTGCATGAGGCGAGCAGTGCCTTCAACAGGCATGTTGCCCCAGGCTGACCACTTGTTGAAGGTGATATAGGCATATTGTACGTGATGAAAGAGCTCATGACCGATCACGAGGCGAAGGCAGGGTTCGCTCTGTGAAATGTAGTTCGTGGTCGGTATATTGATACGATCGGCAGGTGCATTGCCACTATCACAACCCCCGTGTTGGCTGCAATCGTAGACATCGACCTGGCGAGGTGTGCCACCGAAGTCGGGGGTGCGAAATCCGAGACTGGTGTAGCCGGTGTGATAGCCATTGGGGTTACCGACAGCGGCAACATTGTTGTTGTTAAGGGCATTGGCCAGGTTTTGAGCCTGGGTGGTGGGAAAGTAGTTGGTGTCATCCCCTGCAGCAGCGGGTGGCGTATAAGGATTGTCGTTGGTAAAGCGCACCTGATAACTGAAATTGGGGGTGTTGATGGTGTCGGTGAAGGAATGGCTGGCTCGCACAAGTATGGGCGTAAGCAGTAGCATAAGTACCAATGCGAGGAATGAACGTTTGACCATAGTTTACTCTCCCAGAATGCAAAGTGGATAAACGGCGATGAAGCCCAGCCTTAGCACGATACCATTCCCAGCTCCAAAAAACAGGAAAAACTATCGATCAGACTGTGATATTGTCACCTGTTGCAGCGCCTTTGATGCTAAAGATTTTTCCTTATCTAAGCCTCTGTCTCTACTCATTATACGTAGTTTTGGAAGATATGATGTACGTACACCTACGAAGTCCTGGCGATACAGAGCCAAGACGGCGGTAATTTCGATCTAATACCTGTTCTGAAAATAGGATAAAAGGGAAAAAGGGTAAAGGGGGGGGCTTTGTTTGGAGACCGGTAAACCGGGAAACCAGAAAACCAGGAAACCAGGAAACCGGGGGCCGTAAAGGTGACTGTCACCGGTTTTTACCGATTTTCATCAGTTTCGGCGGGCAGCCGCCCGTGTTGCCTGCTTGCTTCGTAAATAGGATACAGATTGACATCAATGTAGATCCGCAGCACAGTAACCCTGTAAACCAGTAACCCAGAAAACCAGGCCGGTTGGAGGCGGCGCCGTCTTTTCCCGGTTTTCCGGTTTACAGGT
>JAADFV010000208.1 GCA_013152695.1 Chloroflexota bacterium
ATCGCCCGTGGTGCTGGCGGCTCACCAAAATCCATCATAGATTCGTGCTTGCCATCGACGGTTACGGGCCCTGCTTCCCGACCATCATCCAAATCCCGGCACACATACTCGCCCGCCAGCAGATGCTCGAAGCGATAGGTTTCCTCCTCGGAAACAACGGTTGTGGCGACTTGTTCGCCGGCGAGGAAGAGGGCAATAGTATGCCCGGCACCGTTAGGAACCCGTCCCCCCAGACTCCCATCACGTGCTTCGGCAGGACCCGCTGCCAGCACTCTTTGAAACACGATTTCAAAGGAATGATGGAACATCGTATTGCCGGCAGCTTCGTCAGGATGGTCGGTGCGCAGGTTTTCTACCCGTTCTGAGGGCATATCCAGCATCTCCACCGCACATACCTGCCATTTCCACATGGGGAGATTAGCGCCAGGCTCAGAGATGGGTTTGTCGATCACCAATGTCTCACTGCCTCCATCCCAACTGATTAGTGCCTTGACGCCAAAGAGACGGTTCCCCTCCTCATCGATCGCGTCGACAAAAATGTGATGACGCCCTTGATTTTCTTCCGGCGTCAAATGATGGACGCGTACCGCCTTCCAATAAGTAGCGCCGTGGGCGACTTCGGCGGCGACAACGCGGACACCGTAAGTGGTTGCGTCGTTGACTGGATCAGACATAGATGACCTCACGGGAGAGAGGAAACTAGGAGGAATTAGTCAGAGGAGGGAGTTGGGACACTGCTGAGCATTTCGGCCAGGGCCAAAAGGTCGTGGCGCTGTTCGATAATCGTGCAGCCGGCTTGCCGCAACGCATCCAAGGCCTCATCAGAAATGCCATCGCCCCACAGAGTGACCGTATCTGCTTGTTTGGCCTCGGCGAGGAGAAAACCCGCGGAGGCGCCTTGGGCAGCAAGATGCGCCGCTAAGAGGCGAATGAGAAGAGGATGCAGAGCAGGGTCTTTGAGCTGAATCAAGTGGTAATGAGTGAGTGTCTGGGAGGAAGGAGGTGCAGGCGGGGTGTAAGTTAGCTCGAGTTCGAGGGTAGCACCGGCAGCCAGAGCCAAATCGGTTGCTAAACTCAGCTCGGCTGTACTGAGGTCATAAGTGCCCTCGGCCACGTCAAGGAAAAAGAACTGTCCGGCTGCATCAGTCTCGACCTCAGCCACGATATTATCTGCCTGCCGTAGTTGTACTTTCAAACCAGGGATAGGTGAATTCTCGTCATCGCGGATGACACCGATAATTTCTCCTAAGCTCGGCTCCTCGTCATGTTCTTCTTCCTCGGGCAACTCCCCTGCCAAAAGCGGGGCCTGAACCACACTCTCACCATCGCACTCAATGCCGCTGATAATGAGATCATCGAGCTCAACCCGATACACGCCGGCCGGTAGATTGGTAAATCGATATTGCCCTTGTTGGGTGAGTTCAGCATGCCGGGTAAAGCCGAAAGTTTCGGAGATGAGCGAAACACTGCGTTGCGATGCCTCGACCTGAGAGATCTTGCCGACAATAGCCCCCAAAAGGGGAAACTTAACTTCGATTTGGTTTTCGCCATCCAGTCTGATTTCTGCCTCGATGGTACCCACACCGGCAAGCTCAAGATCGTAAATTCCGGCCGGTAACTGATTGAAAAAGAAGGTTCGGCTGGTGTCAAGCTCTACCTCGCGAGTTTCGCCGCGACACCAGAGCCGTACAACCTGGCCAACGCGACCACCGGGAATACTGCCATAAATGATGCTGCGCGGGGGAGTTGGCGCCTCGACAGGTCGCAGCTGGAAATTGATCTCATAGGTAATGGGATCGTCTTCTCTGCCGGGCACATCGTCTGTCAACAAGCCATCTGCCACGTCACTCTCGAAATCGCCCTGCACAACCGAAATCATGAATTCGCCGGGCGAATGTAGAAACTCGTAATAACCATCGGGATCCGGTTTGAAGGGATCGCGGCCGGTGCGCGTGCGCGGGAAATGGGTATTAGGGTCGGCATTTGTCCAGCGCATTTCCAGCTCGATATCCTTCAGGCCCCGACCATTGGCATCGGTAACCCGCCCGTAGAACAGACGGCGGTTACCCGTTTCTTCTGGGGGCAACAACCGTTTTTCCGTAAGCACATAACGATGTTCAACCGCAGCCAGCACACTGATATCAACCGTGGCCAAAGGCTGTTCGGGACTCACGGAAGCGAGAGCATTCCCCTCTTGTGTGACAATGGCATAGGTACCGGCCAGGCGGGGGTGAAAGCTGAATGATCCCAAAGCATCCGTTTCTGTCGTGGCATGGATGATACCATTGCGCCGTATGGCCACTTCGACGCCCACCTGGGGTTGGTGCAAGGTGTTGCGCACCTGCCCCCATATTTCGTATTCTCCCGGCGGATCGGCATTCTTGAGCTGGATCACATCGGTATCACCTTTGCCCAGGGTAATGTCACGGGCAGCGTAGCCAAACCATTCGATGTAAATGTCATATTGTCCCGGCTCAGCCACCAGCTCATAGCTGCCATCTTCGGCGCTGATAGTAGAAACAATAGTCTGCTCATCTCGTCGCAGCGAAAGCAGCACCCCGGCCAGAGGAACATCCTCGTTATCCGTGACGATACCGGTGACACGCCCTTGCTCACTCAAGGGAGGGCGTAGCTCATGGCGGACACGACTAGGGGTGTCCTTGGCTCTTTGCACCAGCGGCAACTGGCCATGCAAGCCAAATTGCAGGTCCCAGGCCGTAGTGTACCAGGCCATCTGATCCCAGGTGGGGCTGTAGTCACCGAGAGGTTTCGAGGCCAGCAGCCAGGTGCAACAGGTAAAATACCACTCCGGTGCTTCATCTTGCAGAAAACGGAAAATCTCCAATTGCCAGGCAGCCTGTGTCTCAGGATTGACCTTGGCATAGCGTTTGTCATCTCCCCAACCGACGACCGGCCCCCCTTCGGTGCTAATCACGGGCACATAAAAGCCCAGCGTCTCGTAAATCGTCTTTCCCCACCATTCCCAGGCACGAAAACAATTGGCATCGTCATCGATGGTCTGGCCTGGATTCTTGGCCTGAACACGTAATTCGTTCACCATCTCCAGGGAACGACCGTCCCAGGCCCATTTTTGGAATTTCTCGTAGTCAGCCTGACTGATGCCTTTCGCCGCAGCCTCCTCGGCCGTGAGATCACTGTACTGCCAGGCTGCTAATTGCCGGTATTCTTCCTCGGTGAGGGCCTTACCCTCCTGATTGACCGGATCATCAGGATAATCGAGGGGATGGTTGAGGGTGTAGTTGTGAATCGCTACCCATGCGCCCCTTTCAAAAATATCGATGCGCTCGCGCTCGACGATCTTGGCAATAGCATTATCTTTACTCCCTGGCCCCATGGGAGGCAATGCCGGAAATCCGCCTGCATCCAAAATCATATCGGCGTCGAAAATGAAGTTGTCGACGACAATATCGAGCCAGTCATCGGGTCGGTGATTATCCCGCCATTCTGCCGCCAGATCCGGTTCATTATTAGTTTCGAAATAACGCACCCCCGCTGCAATCAGACGTTGGACAGCATCTGCCTCGCGTGCACTGAGATGGCCAGGGTTGGGCCGCTCTCGAAAAATACGCACAATGGGCATCATCTCGTTATCGAGGAGGGCGCGCGCCAGTTCGAGTGAGGAACCGCCGCCATCATCTAGAATTTTGACCCACTTGATCTGCATAGCTTTGAGTTCGTTCATCCAGTATTGCAGATCGGGGCCGGTAGGATGATAAAGGCGGGCGGACCAATGGACGCCGCGGCCATTGTCTTGGGGAGGACGGGGGAATTCGGCAAGGGATTTGGGCGCCATAGTGATTACTCTTTGTCAAAGAGGGAGAAAACGCATGCAATACCTGCATTATACTCTTGCCCGTGCGGTGTCACAAATAGAAGTTAACTGTGCACTGTTATCTAAGTGCCAGTGACAGTGCGCAGAAGTCAGGAGGTGGGGTCAATGTTGCGCCGTTGCCTCCAAGAATCCTTTCTCGTAATTTGTTAAAGATAGTATCCGTTATGTCGATTCAATGCCTTGCGCTATTCTCCGTCACTCGATTCCCATTTTCAGATGGGGGTCGGTAGGGTTCTTCCCGCACCAAATGACCGTACACTATTTTCATGAAAAGCGCAGGCACAAACCACTCGAAGCCACGAATGGGAGCAACAACGTAGAGATTTAGCAGCAGCGACATGATGATGGCAAAGAAAGAGAGTGGTCGTTGGAGATAAAGTGGTGCCTTCAGAATGACTAATGTCGCAATCAACAGAGTAACGTACCAAAACACACCATTGAAGTAATCCCCATTGCCGTAAACCAGGGCAATTACCAGGGGATGCACATGCAGGGCCGAAAAAACCAGATGGTTCTTGAAAACTGCGGTATAAGGCGGCTCTTCTGATTTGGGCGGCGTATGGTAGAACCGTTTGCAAGAGTTCAGACTATTGGCAACCACACCTCCCACGACATCAAAAGCAATGATCGCTGCCAACAGATATTGCCACCAAGTCCAGCTCAGTGCATCTTCCAGATAAAAATAGATATAAAGCACAACACCGGCCAAACTCGTTACCCATGCCAAAAGTTGCTCTGCCCTTGTTGCACCGGTACCGAGTAAAAAGTCTGTTTTTCCACTGTACACCCAGTTGATATTGATCGTATCCTTAGACATACTCTTCTCCCTTTAGGAATAGTTACTTTGAGCGATTGCACGCTAATAAGGAGCCAATAAGGAGTGAAAATGGGCGGCGGTGGCGGGCGGATTGCCTATTCGTTCATATGAGATTATTGCCTATTCGCCCGGGAGCAGTTTGCGCCGTGCACAGACCAAGTGTAGCCCGGAAAACCTGTAAACCGGAAAACCGGGAAAAGACGGCGCCGCCTCCAACCGGCCTGGTTTTCTGGGTTACTGGTTTACAGGGTTACTG
>JAADFV010000209.1 GCA_013152695.1 Chloroflexota bacterium
CGAAAGGCGTTACGCGTAAACCAGGGGATGATGAACTGGGCAGCCAGGGTAGACATGGTCAGGTAGAAACCCTCAACTCGCAGCGAGGGCAAACCGAAAACAAGACCGACAACACCGGCGGCGAGGGCTGCCAGGGGCAGGGTGATGAACAATGACCATCCCATGTGAATCATGAGTAGCGCCGACGTGTAGCCGCCGACGGTCATGAACGCCGCCTGGCCCAGGGAAATCTGGCCGGTATAGCCGGTAAGCAGGTTCAGGCCTTGCACAGCAATGACGCTGATGGCAATGCGATTGACGAGGGCAACGGTGTTTTGGCTGGCGTAGCTGGGCAGCATGTAAATGGCCAAGAGGAACAGCGCTAAAGCCACCCATTGCCAGGGGCGGCGGATGATGGCCATGTCATAGGCGTAGCTTTCGTCAAATTCGCCGGCAGGACGGAGTACAGTCATGGGATGATAGGAGGATGAGTGTGAGGGTGTGAGTGAGGCGAGGTTGGAGCGTACTCTTGCAGTCGCTCTTGCTTCCTAAATCCTTTCAATCCGCTTCAACCCGAACAAGCCTTCGGGTCGGATGAGCAGTACGATCATGAGAACGACATAGGGCATGATTTCGGCAGAGTTACGGATGAATTGCACTTTCGAGGCGGAGACCAAACCTTGCGAAAGACCGATGATTAAACCGCCCACAATCACGCCGGGGATGGATTCCAGACCACCGAGGAGGACTGCGGGAAAGGCTGTGAGTACCAGCAAAGAGAGGTTGAGATCAAGGCCGCTGGATGTGGCCAAAAGGACGCCGCCTACAGTGGCAACCATACCAGCCATGGCCCAGGATATACCGAAGATACGATTGATGCGCAAACCGATACTCTGCGCCAGTTCGTGGTCTTCGGAGGCCCCACGCATGGCCAAACCCGTGCGCGTAAAACGGAAGAAGGCAGCAATGAGAACGACACCGAGGATGGCAACAACAAACGACCATACAAGGTTCTGTTTAAGGATGATCTGGATGTTACGCCCGTTGTAAATGAAGGGCGTGACGATCTTGTAAGGATTGGCCGCCGAGAACATCTGAGGGAAGTTACGTTGCGTACCGCCAAAGAGCAAAAGCGCCATGCCTTGCAAAAACTGTCCCAGGGCCAGGGTCATGAGGATGATGGAGAGTAAAGGTTGGCCTGTCATAGGGCGCAGCGTCAGCCGTTCGATCAACAATCCCAGTACGGCCGAAGCTGCCAGGGCAATCACGATCGCCAACCACAGAGGTAATGTGAGCTTGACGGCCAACCACCACGTCAGCAAAGTTCCCAGAAGCAATAATTGTCCCTGCGCAAAGTTGAAAATGTAGGAGGATTTGAAGATGAGCACAAGCCCGAGGGCCATCAGGGCAATGGGACCACCTGCCAGGAGACCGCTGACGGCGAATTGGGGTAGGAGTTGCCAGTTCATAAGATCGTGGTGTGTGTGGAGTGCGTGGGTCGTGATACGTGCGAAAAAGGAGACACGCAACACGAAGATGCGGGAGGATTAAGTCGTGGGGGGTGAACGGTCGTCCGCTGCCTGGGCCAGGTCTTCAATGCGAAGATTGGTATCGATGGTGGCTACACGCCCATCTTGATATTGAATGGTAGCATGAATGGCGACTGCGGTTTGGTCCGAGTAGAGAGCTTGGATGATGTCGCCGTAACGGTCGGCAAGGAAACGACGCCGTAGTTTGCGAGTGCGTGTCATTTCTCCCTCATCGGCGTCGAATTCTTTGTGCATGAGCACGAATTTACGAACGCGACCACTTTCTGGCAGCGTGGCGTTGACATGTTCTACATCCTGGCGAATGAGCTGATAGACTTCTGGTTTTTGCGCCAAATCGGTGTAGGTTGTGTAGGCCAGTCCTCGTTTCTCGGCCCAGCGACCGACATTATCGAAATCAATGGTGATCAAGGCGGTAACATAGCCCTTTTCGGCGTCGCCAACAGACATGGCATGGCTGATGTAGGGGCTAAATTTGAGACGTCCTTCGATGTATTGCGGTGAGTATTTGACCCCATGTCCCAGAGAAATCATGTCCTTCATGCGATCGAGGTAGATCAGATGGCCGTCATCGTCGATGTGACCAGCATCGCCGGTGCGGAACCAGGCCACGCCGTTTTCGTCGTGGTAAAGTGCTTCTGCCGTCGCTTCGGGGTTTTTGTGGTATCCGGCAAACAGCCCCTCGCCGCTGAGGAGAATTTCACCCTCAGGTGAGATACTAACGGCGGCGCCGGGCAGGGGCACGCCCAGCGACTCGAACTTGATGTCGTCCGGGCGGTGGGTGACTGTGCCTCCCGTCGTCTCAGTGGAGCCGTAAATCTGGCGGAGGGGTAGGCCCAGAGCAAGGAAAAAGCGCACAACATCGGGGCTAAGTGCGGCGCCGGCAGTGTAGGCGGTACGGGCATTGTGCAGGCCAAACTGGCTGAGTAGGGGCTTGAAGAACGCCTGTTTGCCAATGGCGTATAGCAAGCGCCAATGCAGCGGCGGATTTCGCTTTTGCAGGCGATAATCGGCTACTTTGTATCCTACCGGCTGGAAAATACGCTGAATGGCGCGATTGATCCAGGTAGAATCCAACATGCGGACTTGAATGGATGCCACTAAGTTTTCCCATAAACGAGAATTATAGAGTAGAGCATCAGGCGCAATTTCTCGAATATTTTGCTGCACCGTGTCGGGGCTTTCGGCAAAGTTGAGGATGATAGCATGCGTGGCATGAGGGGCAATGTCGAGGGCAGCACCGCCGATCCAGGCAAGAGGGATGAAAGATAGGTAGTTATCGGTGTCATAACGGGGATCGATTTCGTCGAAAGCGTAGGCTACCCAGACGAAATTCTCATGTTTGATGGCAGCGGCCTTAGGCAAACCGGTTGTGCCCGATGTGTAGCAGAACATGGCGATATCTTCGGGCTTTCCCTTCTCGATCATGGCCTCAAAGCGCTCGCTATCCCAGCCTTCAGCCTTGCGCCCTAGCGCCTGCACCTCTTTGAAATCCATCAACCAGGGGTCATTGTAGTGCCACATGCCCTTGGCATCCCAGTAAATTACCTTGTTGACGCCTGGTGCTCTATCTTTGATGGCCAAGAGCTTATCGCATTGCTCTTGATCACCTGCCAGCACGAAGGTGGCGTCAGAATGATTGACCACATAGTCCACCTCTTTGGGCGTCACATCGGTGAAAATACCGACGACGATGGCGCCAGCCGCCATGATCGCTAAGGATCCCCAGAAGTATTGCCGGTCGTTGTCGCCGATGATTGCTACCCGATCACCCCGCTGTAAACCTAGCTCCTTCAGCCCCAGGGCAAAATCCCGTACCTGCTCGTACTCCTGATCCCAGCTAAATCTCTGCCAGATGCCCATATCTTTTTGGCGCACCGCGACTTTATTGCTGCCGCGATATTTTCGCACATTAGCTAGCCATTGTTGGGAGAGGGTTTGGGAAGGGTACATGGGAGATTGCGGAATTGGAAATTCGGATTGCGGAGTTGGAATTACGAAATTCGGATTGTGGATTTGGAATTGGGGATGTTAGCGGCGGTGGGCGTCGCCGTTGGCTTTGGTAGCTTTGCCGGAAGCAGTAAAAAGGAAACGATATACTTGCTTACTGTCGGCGCGAATTGCTTTGTTTGTATAAGTTAACTTATTTCGCAATTCGCAATCCGAAATTCGAAATTTCTTCGTGTTCTTGCCCAAGATATGCCTTGATCACTTCTGGATTTTGTTTGATCTCGTCTGGTGCTCCCTCAGCAATTTTCTGTCCGAAATCAAGGACGACGACACGGTCGGCGATGTCCATTACCAGACCCATATCGTGTTCGATTAAGACCATAGTCACGTTACGCAGCTCGTGGATGTCGAGGATGAAACGGGCCATGTCTTCCTTTTCTTCTTGATTCATACCCGTCATCGGCTCGTCCAGGAGCAGGAGACGGGGCTCCAAGGCCAGCGCCCGGCCCAGCTCGACCCTTTTCCTAAGCCCATGCGGAAGTGCCCCCACCACTGTCTTACGAATAGCCTCCATCTCCAGAAAATCGATGATTTCTTCCACGACTCGCCGGTGCTCGAGGTCCTCGCGATGGGCGAATCCCCAGTAGATAAGGCTTGCCAACATCCCCGATTTCATGTGGATGTGCCGGGCCGCCATGAGGTTATCCAGCGTGCTCAGGCCCGTGTAAAGGGCGATGTTTTGGAAGGTACGAGCGATGCCCAGGCGGGAGATGTGAGAGGGGTGGGTCTTGGTGAGATCATGGCCATCAAACAGAATCTGGCCGGATTCTGGACTGTAAAAGTGACTGATGCAATTGAGAAGACTGGTTTTCCCCGCGCCGTTTGGACCAATGATGGCTACGATTTCTCCTTCGCGTACATTGCAGCTCACATGAGACAGGGCTTGAACCCGGCCAAACGTAAGGTTGATGTTTTCCACGGATAGGAGGACCGAGGAAGATCCCATCTAATCTCCTTTTCAATGCGAAAGGATCGCTACTCGTTAGCGAATGGTTTTAGAATGTCCTGTGGCATTCCAGCCAATGTGAGTCGACGAGTCCCATTCCATTGTACTCGACGCACATCTTCTCGGAGCCAACCAGACTACGACGGGCATAGTTTACCTCATTCATTAAAAATGTCAAAATGACCCGTAAGGGCGGAGAGTGTAAGAATCGAGCAAGAGGAAGGTCGGACACTCTGAGTTTGAGGCGAACTGGTGCCAGCATTCCTCTCGAGTCCGGACCTTGCCTGCATCAGTTTATTTTGGGGGCGATTTTTCAGTAGGATGGATGCGGTGGCCGAGATATTATCAAGAGGGGTTTGGTAGAGGGCTGAGGCCGGGATAACGGTAGCTACATTTACGTTCATAACTTTATATTGTAGCCTAACAAGATACACTAG
>JAADFV010000210.1 GCA_013152695.1 Chloroflexota bacterium
TGTTTTTGGCAACTTTGCGCGGGCCCGGCAAAGTATGGTTGCAAACCATGCCCCTGATGAAGCTGGCGAATAAAATTTTGCAGTACATGCCCCGTCGATCCGGTGGAAAAGGTGGGCCCAGCGGTGGGATGAATATCGACCTTGGCAGCTTACTTGGAGGAGATTGAGCCTATGACACGTATTGCCATCTTTTCGGATAGCCACGATAACATTTGGAACATGGAAACTGCACTTCAGCAGGTACGCAACCACGATGTGCAAGCGCTGTTGCACTGCGGCGATTTGTGTGCGCCATTCATGATCAAACAACTTGCCGAAGGCTTTTCCGGGCCCATTCACCTCGTCTTTGGCAATAATGACGGAGATGGCCGTCTCCTACAAGTGCTTAACCAGCAGTTCCCTCACGTTCACCATCACGGGGCCTATGCCGAGCTTGAGATTGGCGGCCGTAAAATTGCCTTGATCCACTATCCCCAACCTGCCCTACGCATCGCCCAATCACAACAATTCGACCTGGTTTGCTACGGGCATGACCATACACAGCATCACGAAATGATCGGCACGACCCACTTCGTCAACCCGGGCGAAATCATGGGCAAAGACCATGCCCCCACCTGGGGGCTCTACGACTGTGAAGCACACAGCTTCACGGTTGTACCTCTATCGGGGTAACAGCATACTGCCTGGTATTTTCGCAAGAAGTGTCTATCGGTGCCTCTCCAAGCACAAACACAACAAGCGCATCTTATCCTGTTCCAACAAATTAAGGTGGACAATTAGATGCCTCTCAGTGGCGGGGGCGAGCCTTGCCGTCGTATTCTGGTTGGGGCCAAGAGTACAAGGGTAAGGCTCGTCCCCGCAGACTCCCACCATGGATTCGCAATGCTGTGAGCTGGCAGGACGAGCCCTTGTGTAAAAGCATGGTGTCTATTTAGACTCGATCGCCATTGTCATGTACACTATAGTGCTCATGAAAAAAGGTCGAGTTTATCTACTCCTAATCATCGCTGCCCTGATCGTCTACATCGGGCCACGGTACACTGCTTTTCGCGCCGCGCAGGATGCCATTCCCGCCGGTGTCACCTTGGGCGGCGCCCGTGTAGGCGGCAGTACTGCTGCCGAAGCGGCTCGTAATCTCCGCCAGCTATTCGAAGGCCCCATTCTTGTCGAATATGGTGAGGAACGCATCGTTCTCGAAGCGGCGGATATTGGCTTTCGGATTGATGCCGAGGCGATGGTAAAGCAGGCGCAGAATTATGGCCGGGGCCTGTATGCTTTGCGTGATTTCACCTTGTTCTTGCTCGAGCAGCCACCCATGGGGGGTGATATCCCCCTGATCTACAGCTATGATCGGGCCAAGTTAGGTACCTGGTTGCAGAACATGGCCGACACCTACGATCATCCGCCCATTCCTGGCTACGCCAAGCTCGATACCCTCACCTTTGTTGTCGGTCAACCCGGGCGAAACACAGATCTCAACCAAACAGCCAAGAATATCCTCAGCGCCTTCACCGATCCTGTTAACCGAGTTGCCCAGGCGGCAATTATCGAAACAGAAACCGTCCCCCCCGACACGGCCAGCCTCGAAGCAGCCATACGCCAGCGCTTGGAAGAGTTTCCCGGCATCTACAGCCTTTATTACCAGGACCTGAGCAGTGGTGCTGAAATCGACATCGATGGCGATACAGCCTTTGCCGGTATGAGCACGGTCAAGATACCCATTCTCCTCAAAGTCTATTTCGATAATGACCTGCCTTTGTCTCCCCAAATTAGCGATTGGATCAGCACCACCGTACGATCTCCCACGGCCAGTAATGCTGCAGCCAACGCCTTGCTGGCAAGCATTGGTGATGGTGACCGCATGCAGGGCGTACAGCGCGTGACGCAATTCATCCGCGATATGGGTTTCAAGAACACCTTCATCGCCCTCCCTTACGATAGTAAACTCACGCCCCCTCTCGTGCGCACGCCCGCTAATACCAACCCTGCCTACAACACACGTCCCGATCCGGCCATGCAAACCACCCCTAAGGACATCGGGCAAATGCTGGCAGAAATCGGCTATTGCGCCGAAGGTAAAGGCAACCTTCTTGCCGCCTACCCCGACCATCTCACGCCAGAAAAATGTGAGGAGCTGATTGGCTGGTTGGAGCAAAATCCGCTCGGATGGCTGATCCGCTACGGCGTTCCTAGCGATGCACGTGTTGCCCACAAACATGGTTATGCCCCTGACAGCCAGGGCGATGTCGCTTTGATCTACGGACCGGCCGGCCCCTATGTTCTTTCCATCTTCGTCTACCAGTATGGCTGGGTCGTCTGGGATTACAGTAATCCCCTTATGTATGAAACCAGTCGTCTTGTATGGAATTACTATCTGGCCCGCACTGGCCAGGAACAGCTCCCACCCTTCCCTCCGGCTGAGACCACAGAAAATGATACATCATGAGTATACGAGCCCTCATTTTTGATTTTGGTGGCGTCCTCGTGCGTATGAATCATACCAGCGGTCGACAGGCCTGGAGTCAACGTCTCGGTGTGCCTGTTTCTGAGTTAGAGGCCCTTGTCTTTCACTCAGACATATCCCGCCGTGCCCTTGTCGGCTTGGTGCCCGAGATCGCGATCTGGCAGAGTCTGGCGCAACGCTTTGGCCTCAACGAGGCACTGATGCAACAATTCGAGTATGACTTCTGGGTGGGTGAGTATTTAGACACCGAACTCATCACTTTATTACGTGAACTCCGTCCCCATTATCACACCGCCATCCTTAGCAATGCCTGGTCAAATGCCCGTGTCGCCTTTACACAAAAATTTGCCCTCGATCGCGTAGTTGATATCATGGTCATTTCCGCCGAAGAAGGCGTGGCCAAACCAGACGAACGTATCTATCTGCGTACTTTGACACGCCTGGCTGTGCAACCCCATGAAGCGATCTTTGTGGACGACCTGGCTGAAAATGTCGCTTCGGCCCGGGCTTTGGGCATGAAAGGCATCCAGTTTATTTCCACAGAGCAGACACTTTCCCAAATCCGTACCTACCTCAAAAATCAGCACTGATCGGTTACCCATACCACCTCCCTTCCTCATCCTTCCCATGTCTCTTCTTACTGCCCATCAGCTAGCCATGTCCTACGGCCCCCTCGACGTGTTCGCCGGGGTAAGCTGTGCAATCGCTGCTGGTGACCGTATTGGCCTGGTGGGCCCCAACGGCGAAGGTAAAACCACCCTTTTACGCATCTTTGCCGGTGAACTTACGCCCACTGCTGGCAAAGTTCATATGCGGAAAGGCTTGCGCTGGGGCTACCTGCCGCAAATACCACCTCCTGCCACCGATAAAACCCTATGGGATGATATGCTCGATGTTTTTGCAGCCCTACGTCAAGAAGAGGCAGCTCTGGCAGAGTTGGAACAGAAACTGGCCGACCCTCAGGCGGACGAGTCACTCCTGCAAACTTATGCCGAACGCCAGCAAGCCTTCGAAATCAAGGGAGGCTACGAATATCCCGTACGTATTCAGCAAACGCTGACCGGCCTTGGCTTCAAACCCGACCAGTTTCATGTCCCCTTAGTCCAACTCAGCGGCGGACAACGGACGCGGGCCCTCTTGGCGCGGATTCTCTTACAAAAACCAGAATTGCTGTTTCTGGACGAGCCCACCAATCATCTTGATTTGCAAGCAGTAGAATGGTTGGAGCATGTCCTTCTCGGCTGGAAGGGAGCAATGGTCATCGTTGCCCATGACCGCTACTTTCTCGATCGCGTTGTCACACGGATTTGGGAACTGGCCTGGGGCGAATTGACGGCTTACCGTGGTAATTATAGCCACTACGTACAGCAGCGTGAAGCGCGGCGAGAGCAAATGCGTAAGGCTTACGAAGCACAACAGGCCTTCATTGCCAAAGAGCAGGACTACATTCGCCGCAATATCGCCGGACAAAACACGCGCCAGGCCAAAGGACGCCGCACCCGTTTGCAGCGAATGTTGGCCCAACAACGCCTGGTGGCGCCGCATAAACACAAACAGATGACTCTGGATATGCGGGCCCGGCTACGCAGCGGTACCCTCGTCCTGGCCACACACAATCTGGCAATCGGTTATCATGCCCGGCCCCTCCCAGCCAAACGTGAGGAACGCTCGGGCGGCTATGTCTACGTGGCAGAACAGCCACCCCAACCCGATGACACCCTTCTCTTCCGGGCCGAGGACGTGACCCTAAAGCGACAGGAGCGAGTCGGACTCATCGGCCCCAACGGTTCTGGGAAAACCTCCTTCATCAAGACCCTCCTCGGTCAGATTCCTCCTCTGGCTGGAGAACTACGGCTGGGGGCCAGTGTACGTATTGGCTACCTGGCACAAATCCAGAGTGATTTACCTGCCAACGCCACCCTCTTGGACGTGCTAATGTCGGCCGATCCTCAATTAACCGTGGCCGAGGCACGACACTGGCTTGCTCGTTTTCTCTTCACGGGAGACGATGTCTATAAAACCGTGAGTTCCTTGAGCGGGGGACAGCGAAGTCGCCTTGCTCTGGCCATTCTCAGTCGCCAGGATACCAACTTCCTGGTCCTCGACGAGCCTACCAATCATCTCGATATCGAATCGCAAGAAGTGTTGCAGAGCATGATCGAACGCTTCGAGGGCTCCGTCCTGCTTGTTTCCCATGATCGTTTTCTCATCGACGCCCTCGCGACCCAGGTTTGGGCCATCGAAAGAGGCCGTCTACGCCCTTACAAAGGCAACTACAGCGCCTATCTGGCAGCGCGACAGAAAGAAGCACAGGAAACCGAAACAAAGTCGACCTCACTCACCGATTCCCAACGCCATCGTAAGCTCTCCCAGGCGGAGAGGCGAAAACGACGTATGCAAGAAAAGCGTCAGGCTGAAGCCGAGGCCCTGGAAGTGGAAGGACAAATCCACGAACTCGAGGCCGAGTTAGAGCAAATTGGCAATGATCTGGCTAAGGCCAGCCAAGAGATGCAGCTTGATGAAGTACAGCGTTTGGGTGAAGTATATGCCGAGGTCGAAAACAGACTTCATAAACTGATCGAGAAATGGGCTATTCTGGTATAATAAATTATTACCCTCGAAGATAGACCTCATCAATCTGTTTTTCACGAGATAACCATGACCATGAACAAACCAGCTATTGTGATTGGATTGACTGGCAATATCGGCACAGGAAAGAGCACTGTGCTCGAACTACTTCGCCAACGCGGTGCCCGCATCATCGACACCGACAAAGTGGCACATGAAGTGATGTCCCCCGGTGGGGCAGCCTATGAACGTGTCATCAAAGCCTTTGGTCGAGAAGTCCTCCAGGAGGATGGCAGTATCGACCGCAAACGGCTGGGCGAAATCGTCTTTGCTGATCCAGACAAACTTTCACTGTTGGAGCAAATTGTCCATCCCGCTGTCTTTACTCGCTTGGCGAAGCTAATCGCAGAAGCAGAAGAACCGGTCGTATTTATCGAAGCGATCAAACTCTTCGAAGCAGGCATGTCCATCACTTTGTGCGATCAGGTCTGGGTCGTCACCGCCCCTACTGAGCAGCAAATTGAACGGCTGATGCGTACACGCAACATGAGCCGTGCCGAAGCCGAGGCCCGCATGGCTCTACAAAGTCCCCAGGCCTTTAAGGCTGGCCAGGCCGACCTCGTTATTGACAATAGCGGCACGCTGGAAGAACTCAAGGCCCAGGTCGATGCCGCCTGGCAGCATCTGCAAGAAGAGCTGGTCGCCCGGCAGACAGCATCTGAAACCACATCGCCGGCTTCTACGTAAAGCCTTCGCGACTTCTTTGGGGAAAGAACCTCCCTGCTCAGGGAAAATACCCCCAGAACAGCGACACCGTCATCACTGACAGGCAGCAGCGCCCATGAAATCACTTCAACATTTCTGGCAAAACCATCCCAACATTGCCTCTTTTCTTGTCTTGGCCGTGGGCATGTTGGTTATTCTCTTTTTTTCGGCACGACATGTAGGTTTTACACCTGCACAATGGCTCACCCTAGGCGCCGCCACTGTGGCCCTAGCAGCGCTCTGCATTTGGATTATCAGCTGGGGGGATGTGGATGATATGGACGAGTCCTCCCCCAAATCGCCCTGAGATGCATCCCTACCAGAGTCCAGGAACGCTTTGCTTGTAGCGTAAAACCCAATAATCACAAGCACATCTCGTAGGATAGAAGAAAGCAAAATAAGTATGAAACAGGACTATTATGAAGTGCTTGGCGTTTCTCGCCAGGCAGCGACTGAGGAAATCAAACGCGCCTACCGGCGCATGGTTAAAAAATACCATCCAGATATTTACAAAGGTGACGACGCCAACGATCGTATCAAACAGATCAACGAAGCGTACGAAGTCTTGAGTTCACCCGATAAGCGGGCCGCTTACGATCGCTATGGCCATGCCGGTGTTCAGGGAGCAGCGGGGGCGTCTGGAGGAGCAGGCTTCCCTGATATGGCCGATATTTTCGACGAGTTGTTCCGCGGGGGCTTTGGCGGATTTGGTGGCTTCAGTCGCGGTCCCCAACGAGGTCCCGTCCGTGGTGCTGATCTGCGTTATGATCTGACCATCGAGTTCGAAGAAGCGGTGATGGGTGCAGAACGGGAGATCGAGATTACCCGTCATGAAACTTGTTCTCGCTGTGGCGGCAGTGGCGCCGAACCCGGCACCACACCGGCGAGATGTCCCACCTGCAATGGCGCCGGTGAAGTACGCCAGCGCCAACAGACAATCCTGGGCACTTTTGTCAACGTTACGACCTGTCCTCGCTGCCATGGCGCCGGCGAAGTTGTGACCACTCCCTGCCAGCAATGTAAAGGCACCGGCGTCGAGCAAGTGAAGCGCCGCCTTCGCGTCAAGATTCCTGCCGGGGTAGATGATGGGACACGGATTCGTCTCCCAGGCGAGGGCGAACCGGGTATGCGCGGCGGCCCTCCCGGTAACCTTTACGTTTTCCTCAATGTCAAACCCCATAAAATCTTCCAACGCAGTGACGACAACATCCTCCTCGAACTGCCGATCAACATCGCCCAGGCCATTCTCGGGGCCGAAGTCGAAATCCCCACCCTGGATGGCCCGAAATCCATCCGCATTCCGGCCGGGGTGCAACCGGGTAAGGTGTTGCGCTTGCGTGGTTTGGGTGTACCGCATCTGCGCCATGGCGGCCGCGGCGACCTTCTGATCACGATCAACGTCCATATTCCCACCCAGTTGAGCGAAGAACAACGCCAGCTCGTGCAAGAGCTGTCCGAAACCCTGGAACCTATTAACCTGGAAAAGAATGGCGAACCAGGCTTCTTTGACCGTATGAAAGAAGCTCTGGGACTGTAAGACCATCGAGGCTATGACGGATCTTTTAGAACTAGCTCTAAGTATTGCCACTAACGATGTTGAGGCCCCGGCTGTACAACAAGCCAAGCGCCTGCTCGATGCGGTGGTGAGTGGCGGTGCCGTCGTGGAACTACACAGTTTTGATCCTCATGCCGAGCCGCAGCAGGCAGGCGTGTGGTTGCGCGGTTACATGAGCGACACCCCGGCCCATGCCCGCACCCTGGCCAATCTACGCAAACAATTACAGCTGCTGCCCGAAGCAAAGCTGTATGGTGAAGTGCAGATTCGTCATTTGGCCCAGCAAGACTGGGCAGAAGCCTGGAAAGAACATTATCACGCCCTCCGTGTGGGTGAGCACATTGTTGTCTCGCCTACGTGGGAACAGCCCGCCTTACAGCCCGGAGACATCGTCGTGTGGATGGAGCCAGGTATGGCGTTCGGGACAGGGACACACGCATCCACACGTCTGGCCTTACAGCTTTTGGAACGCCATTTGCAGCCGGGAATGGAGATGCTGGATGTCGGTACCGGTTCCGGCATTTTGGCGATTGCCGCCCTCCACCTGGGTGCAGATCATGTCTGGGCAACGGATACCAGTGCCGATGCCATCGCTACAGCACGCAAAAATACCCGCATCAACGGTGTGGAAGAGAGGATCACACTCCTCAGGGGCTCCACACCTTCCCATGGCGCTTATCCCCTGCTTTGTGTCAACATCCTCGCGGACACTATTGCCGAGCTCATCTTGCAGCAGCACCTGGCGCAATTCCTGGCCAAGAAGGGGGTGATGGTGCTTTCCGGTATCATCGAGGAACGCCGCCACGTGGTCGATCTGGCCCTGGCCGCCCGCCAATTACAAATTGTGGAGAC
>JAADFV010000211.1 GCA_013152695.1 Chloroflexota bacterium
AGGGGGGCTTCTTCTGCCTGTGGTACGTCTTCCCGTAAGCGAGGAAAGGCGACAAAGTCATAGTCAGGGCGCTGGTCAATGGGCACGGACTCGATCAGGAATTGTCCCATAAGCATCATCGCTGCTTGTTTTTCCCTCATGAAGGTCAGAGCCTCTTGCCAGGTAAGGTCCTCGGGGTCATCGATGAAACAGCGATGTTCCAGGAGCTGGGCCCAATGGTTGAATACGTCGCGTACTTCCGGTGAGTCGTATGGTTCTTCTCCTGCCATCAGGCGCTTGTGGAAATCAGCGCCGTTGAGACGCAG
Organism: Chloroflexota bacterium; assembly: GCA_013152695.1. The sequence goes on from JAADFV010000211.1 coordinate 306, forward strand.
GTTCAGGTAATCGAACCAGGCCGCGGCCGGCCAGCGTTCTTGTAGGCCGATGGTGATGGGAATGTAGTCTGCTGCCCGCAGGGTATCGCATGCAGCCAGCAGTTCTTCCCAGTCCTGGGGCGGGGTGATTCCCACTTCCGCCAAAATGGATTTACGGTACCACAATCCCCACCAATACCAGCTGTAGGGCAGGAAATAAGGCTGGTCTTCGAGACTGACCGCTTGCCGGAATACTGCCGGTATTGTCTTATCCCATCCTGCTTCCTCCCAGACTTCTCCCAGTTCCCACATCCTGCCCTCGGCTGCCAGCGCTCTGAGCTCGTACGTGAGATTGCTGGTGAGGATGTCGGGGGCGGGGTTACGTTGCAACCAGTTTGGCAGCTGTGCCTGATACTGCAGGGCCGGAATAGCGGCATGCTCGATCTCGACGTTGGCGACATCGTTCTGAAATTCTGTGAGGACGTGGTCATTCCAGCTCTGGATGGGAGCGGCTGTGAAGGGGGTAAGGTAGGTGAGCACCTGTGGTGTGGGCAGAATGACAACAGGCGTGGGCAAGGCAGGGGGTGGCGGCAGCAAAGTGCTGTTCGCACAGGCGCTGATGGTGAGAAGAATCAGGATGAGAACAAGGGTAGAGACTAGACGCGGCATGGGTGTGGGGGAGAGACGGTGGGGGAGAAGGAGAAGCGACAGCGGCAAAAATGATATCTTGCTGCAGATTTTTATGCTATGTTCCCAAGGGTTTGATGCGTGGCCAGGCATAAAGAGCGAAGAGGGCGACAGCGAGGAATTCGGCGAGGGCGCCCGCACTTCGCAGCCAGCTTAACGGCAGGTAGGGGGCGAGGACGATGAGGACGACGCCGCTGTTGAGGAGCACCCAGGCCAGCCACGCCGGTCGTTCATCGCCGCGTTTAGGCGGCTTGAGAAAACGAGGCAGGGCCCAAAAGGCGATACCCATGGCAAATTGCATCATCCAGCCATAGCCCATCATCTCGATATGTGCGGGAAAATAAGCCCAGGCCCAGCTCCAGGCGGGGAAGGCCTTGGCCGTTAGCATGAGGGCGCCAAAGGTCATGCCAAGCACCAGATTGAGGAAAGATGCACGTAAGTACCAAATCGAAAGGCGGGGCATGAGGCTAAGCTCGCTTGTTACGGCGTACCGGTGCTCGCGCCCGCTGCCAGGAATTGGCGACAAAACCAACACCCGCCAACCACTGCAGCCAGGCCGAGATGATAAGCAACAAGCCCGGCAATGGGCCGGGCGAAGTGGTTTGCCAGGGCTCAGCAATAAGACGCAGGATGAGCCCCACATTGAGCGTAATCCAGACGATGCTCATCAAACGCTCATTGCCCCGGAGACGCTCTTTCGATGCTCCTGGCGCTGTGGGGAGCATCCAGTGGGCGATGCCGAAAATCAACTGGCTAAGCCATCCCACGAAGAGCAGATGCCAGGAAACAGGTGTAATGGCCGGCAATGAAGCTCCTTCCGGCATCAGAGCGATGGCTTTCAGTAACAACGCCAGCACCAACCAGATGAAAGCTGACTTTACATAAATTCGAACGAGCGTAGGCATGGGTCAGGAGCTGAGCTTGGCGCGGATAATGCTCTGCATGGTAAGGCCAAGAAAAATAAGGATAGCGAGGGCATTCAGGAGGCCGCCCCATAAGCGCCATGGCTGCAGCAGCACCAGATCACCGACAATACGCAAGATCAAGGAAAGCAGAAGTAAGACGAGGGGTCCGTACATCTTGGGTGTGTAGTTGATGGGCAGGCCCAGGACGGCAGGGAAGATGATAGGGGCATGGCCAAAGATCATGGCGAAAACGAAGCCCACGAAAATGGTGTGCAACATGGCATCGTAGCGTGGACCGGCGGGGATTTGACCGTAAATGATCATCAGTACCGCCCCCACTCCCAACCAGATGTAGCCCGAGAGCAGGCAGGTAGCAATAAAACGTGGTAAGCCCGTCTGCTTGATCGTGCGCCGGGCAATATCGAAACTTCCCAGCCAGACAGCATAGCCCAACATACCTACTCCCAGGATGCGAACGCCGGTATCTGCATTGAACGGAGTCAGCAATAGGCCCAAGGCGACGAGGGCAGAGAGTGCATAAAAGGTGGGAAAGGCGTAGTTAGGTAGGCGCAGCAGCCGCCCTAATTCCAGCCTTTCCGCGGCAATGGTCAAGACAAGAAAAGCCGCCCACCACCACACTGCCTGGAAAATGGGATAACCCAGTGCCCAGATCGTGTTGCCAATCAACAGGCTTACCACGCCTGCCTCCAGGAGCCAGGTGAAGATGGCGGGCTGGCGTTTGATCACCGCTGCTCCGACCAGCAGGTACAACACACTACTCAAAACCAAGAGCCAGGCTGCCGGTACGAGCAGAGCAGGACTGACGAGCATCATAAAGCCCGCCAGTACTGCCGTGATAGGGGAAAGATAGGCCCAGGTTTTACCCAGGGCCACAGCTCGTTCCAGGGCAATGAGAGCGCCAAAAAAGCTGGCAATCATGAGGGGGCCGTGCATACCCGCCAACTGCGGTGTAAAAGTAGGCCAATCCCAGCCAAGGCGTAGTAATGCTGCCCACAAAGTCACGAGGAGGATAATGACCGAGCCGGCCAATGAAAGAGGTCGCAGATATTTTGTCATAGTTACTCCTTGCTTACATCCAGCCTAGTTGTTCTTTGGCAGCATCAGACATCATCTCGGGTGTCCACGGCGGTTCCCAAATCAGGTTGACCGTGACTTCGGCATCGGGAAAGAACTGTTCCAGAAATGTCTGTGCCTGATCGGTAATGTAAGCACCCAGGGGACACGCAGCCGTGGTCATGGTCATGTCCACAGTAATGTGCTCGTCGTCGGCTTCGACATCGTATACCAGGCCCAGATCGACAACATTGATGCCGATTTCCGGATCAATAACTTTGCGCAGGACGTCGTAGATATGCTCCAAATTCATATGAAATCTCCGTAGTTGGATAAGGGATAAGCTCTGATAGAGCGCTCTCATTATATCATGCCCCTTGCGATTTCAGTATTGTGCGGTCGTTTTGTCGATGTTGCACAGTTTCTCGCCCAGAGCATCCCCATAATTAGAATGATAGACTATTGTGGCTGCTGCCCTCCAACCTACGTCGACCGTCTTGGGCTGGTGAAAGGACGACGCAGGTCACCAGCCCGCCCCCATTTTGAAACGTCCTCTTTTGTAAAACGCTTGACACCGCCCTTCAGGTATGCTATCATACAACGTGATCGATAACGTTATCGGTAACGTCATTCTGGAGACACCACATGCATTCTGCAAACGAGCGGCGCATTACGATCAAGCAGGTGGCGGAGGCGGCAGGGGTATCAGCACAAACTGTCTCGCGCGTGCTCAATAATCGTCCAGACGTGGCTCCCCTCACGCGGCAGCGTATTCTCGAGATCATCGACGAGCTCGGCTATCAGCCGAATATCGTGGCGCGCAGTCTCAGCCAACGCCGTACTTACACTCTGGGCGTTGTAACCGCCGGTCTCAAATACACCGGTCCTTCTCGGACTCTCAACGGAATCACGAACAAAGCCGAAGAGCTGGGCTATACCCTTTTACTGAAGGAGCTCTTAGGCTTCGATGGTCATGATGTCAACTCGATTCTCAATTATCTTTTAGCCCGGCAGGTGGATGGTATCATCTGGGCCGTGCAAGAAGTGGCGGATAATCGGCAAGAATTCGATACTCTGCTGCCGGAGATACCGGTGCCGATCGTATTCCTCACCATGGCGAGAAGGCCGGGGCTCAATATCGTCGCCGTGGATAATTACGCGGGAGGGCGGCAGGCCACAGAACATCTTCTGGAATTAGGGCACAGGAAGATCGGGCACATTGCCGGGCCTCTGGCCTGGTGGGAAGCACGGGAGCGTAAGCGGGGTTGGGAAGAACGGTTGGCAGAGGCTGGTTTGTCGGCGCAGTATTGGGCAGAAGGCACCTGGTCTTCACGCAGCGGTGTGCGTACCCTGGGCCAATTACTCGCTCAGGCTCCGGATCTCACTGCTGTCTTTGCAGCCAACGATCAGATGGCATTGGGCGCCTTGCACTACGCCCATCGTCACGGCATCCGTGTACCTGAAGACCTCTCTCTGGTGGGATTCGATAATCTCACCGAATCTGCCTATTTTTGGCCGCCCCTAACCACCATCGATCATGATCAATTTGAACTGGGTTGCCTTGCCGTGCGTGAAGCCGTCAAGGCCATTGAGTCCCAGCAGGATGTCACTTCATCCTCCCCTCATTCTCAAATTATTTTCATTCAACCAAAGCTGGTTGTCCGGGAAAGCAGTGGTCCTCTCGCTTTCTCCTCAACCTAGCAGAACCTGCATGTTGCTTTCATTAACACATTCACTTGCTTCAGTTTAGGAGGAAGCGATGATCACACCAGGTAAAAAACCCACGATCGCAGTCATTGTCGGTAACCGCGGCTTTTTTCCCAGCAAACTGTGCGAGACCGGACGCGCCACTGTCCTCAGAGTCTTAGAAGAAGAGGGCATCGATGCCATCGCCCTTTCCCCGGATGATACCTCTTACGGCAGTGTCGAGAGCCTGGCCGACGCCCGA
>JAADFV010000212.1 GCA_013152695.1 Chloroflexota bacterium
GGCCAATGTGTTCAGCTCATAAGATCTCTGACAGTCTCGACCACCTGCTTCTCGTCAGGGATAGTTGCGAACTCGAGCGCCGGAGCCATCGGCACGGGCACATCCAACGCACCTATCCGCTTGACCGGTGCATCTAGATGGAAAAATGCCTCGTCTGCGATGATGGACGCGATTTCAGCCGTGACCCCGTAGCTAAGATATCCTTCATCGATCACGACCGCTCTGTTGGTCTTGCGCACCGACGCCAGAATGGTTTCTTTGTCTAGTGGCTTGAGGGTGCGTGGGTCTACCACCTCGGCGCTGATCCCTTCCCCTGCCAAAAGGTCAGCCGCCGCAAGAGCAACCTGAACCATGCTCGAGGTGGCGACGAGGGTCACGTCGTCCCCTTGCCGCTTGACGTCAGCCACGCCCAGAGGGACTGTATGCTCGCCCAGGGGCACTGGGCCCTTGACGTCGTAACTCATTTTGTCTTCCAGGTAGACAACAGGGTTGTCATCGCGGATCGCAGCTTTCAGCAGGCCTTTGGCATCGTAGGGGGTAGAGGGCATCACGACCTTCAAACCGGGAACGTGGGCAACCCACGCCTGCATACTTTGGGAGTGCTGTGCTGCTGCCCCCCGGCCAGCGCCGATGGTCGTCCGCAAGACCAGGGGAACTCGGGCCTGACCACCGGTCATGTAGTGCATCTTGGCCGCCTGGTTGGCAAGCTGTTCCATGACCAGGGTCAAAAAGTCACTGAACATGATCTCGACCACCGGCCGCATCCCGGTCATGGCTGCCCCAACACCGATCCCCGCCACGCCGGCCTCTGAGATCGGCGTATCCATCACCCTGCTCGGGCCAAACTCCTCTTGCAGACCTGCTGTAACCATAAAGACGCCGCCAGCTCGGCCGATGTCCTCACCCATTAAAAAGACGGCAGGATCGCGGACCATCTCTTCAGCCAGGGCCTCGCGGATAGCCTCTCGGATGGTAAGTTCACGTGTCTCAGGCATAGACATGCTCCATAACCTCTTTGATGTCGGGCACAGGAGACTGCTTGACAAAGTCTATCGCCTCCTGCATTTCGGCTTCCACACGGCCGTCAACGTCCGCAAGTTCGGCTTCTGAACAGTGATTGTTGTCCAGCAACCAGTGGCGGAAGCGTCCAATCGGCTCTTGTTGCCGGCGGCTATCGACTTCCTCTTTTGTGCGGTAGCCGCGACCGAAGCCGATGTCCCCCATGTGATGGCCGCTTAGGCGGTAAGTGTGAGCCTCGACGAAGCTGGGACCCAGGCCAGCGCGCGCACGCTCCACGGCTTCCTCAACAGCCTGATAGACAGCGATGACGTCATTACCATCCACTTCGACAGCGGGGATGCCAAAGGCAGCCGCTCGTTCACCAATGGGCCGACAATCAACGGTTGCCTCCTCACAGCGAGTGTATTCACCAAAGCCGTTGTTCTCGCACAGGTAGATGATGGGCAGTTTCCACAGCGCCGCCATGTTCAGCACCTCTAGGAGAATCCCCTGGTTGGCCGCGCCATCGCCAAAGAAGCAGACCGCCACCTGATCCGACTGCCGTTTCTGGGCCGACAGGGCGGCTCCGGTCGCGATGCCAATCCCGCCGCCCACCACCCCGTTGGCACCCAAGACGCCCAGACTCAGATCGGCAGCGTGCATACTGCCTCCCTTGCCCCGGCAATAGCCCGTTACACGGCCACACAGCTCGGCTAGCAACCGCTTTGCGTCGCCTCCCTTGGCCAACAGGTGACCGTGCCCGCGATGCGTGCTGGTGATATAGTCGTCGTCGTTCAGTGCCAGGCAGGCCCCGGTGGCCACTGCCTCCTCTCCGGTGTATAGGTGTAGTAATCCCACAACCGTACCCCGGTGGTACAGCTCCTCGGCCGTTTCCTCAAAACGACGGATGCGTCGCATGTGGTAGTACATTTCCAACAAGAGTTCTTTTTCCCACGTCATCCCTATCCTCCAGATACTAGCATTCGCCTAGAACTATGGTCGTGGATGCGCTCCGGACACGGGCCGCACCGGCTCAGACGTGAATGGGCTTGCCACGTACATCATGTATGGTCGCTTGTCATCCTTTGTCCTTACAGTAGGGATGAGGCATTCCCTTTGGCGAGAGTTCTTCATTACTCTATCGGGCACGCTAAGGGGAATGTCTCGCCCCTACTGCTGCCGCAAGGCCGGGGACGTCAGCACCGCCGGGTTGACCACATAGCGGGGCACCCGTCCCTGGAAAAAGTCCACGATGGCCTGGGCCGTCTTCATTTTCAAGTCGAGCAGGGCGTCTTCCGAGTACCAGGCAGAGTGGGATGAGAGCAGCACGTTGTCCATCGTGCACAGCGCGTTATCTGGATGCAATGGCTCCTGCTCGTACACATCGAGAGCAGCGTGGCCCAGGCGGTCGTTCTGCAGAGCATCCACCAGAGCAGCCTCGTCGATGATCGGCCCACGGGAGGTGTTGATGATGGTTGCGCTGGGTTTCATCAACACCAGACTCTTGGAATCAATGAGGTGATGGGTCTCCTTGGTGAGCGGGACGTGTAGGGTTAGATAGTCAGCCTGGCGCAGGACCTCCTCCAACGGCAGCATGGTCACGTCCAGGGCCGCTGCCTCCTCACGACTGATGCCTGGGTCGGGTGCGGCGATGACCCGTATCCCAAATGCCTGTGCCCGGCGGGCCACACGGCGGCCGATCTGCCCCAGCCCGATGATGCCCAGGGTCTGTGAGCTCAGCCGGTACAGTGGCTTGGCGATGACGGCCGTTTTCCAGTAGGCCTCCCCTGCCACACGCCTGTCCCGAACCGCCTGGTCCAGGAGCAGAAGCTTGCGGGCGCAGGCCAGGAGCAGGCCAAGGGTATGGTCGGCAACCTCGTCCAGACAGTAGTCGGGGACGTTGGTGACTACCACGCCGCGCTGTGTCGCGGCTTCCACGTCGATCATGTCCACGCCGATGCCGTAGCGTGCCACAATCCGGCAACGAGGAAGGTCGTCCAACACCCGCCCGGTGATGGGCGCATAGCCGACCAGCAAAGCATCGGCCTCGGCAGCGACCCGAATGACGTCTTCCTCGGTTCTGCAATCGTGCCACTCCACCTGAGCATCGATGGCAGTCAACACCTGAAGCTCCGGGGCGATGGTCGAATGCTCCACGTCCGTAATCACCACTTTGTATGTCATCGCCGCCTCTCTTGACGCATCGACGCCTGTGGGACTGAGCTTCCCGGAGTATCTGTCGTCAGCATTCCGCACCCATGTGCCGGAAACCGGTGCCTTCCATGAGGGTAATACTCAGGTGCCACTCGTAGATAGCACCGCCTCGCACTGTGGCTGTCTGACCACGGTAGCGAGCGGCGTCGGGACGATCGAACGAGGTTGTGCAGGGCTCCAGAAAGATGTTGTAGTAATCCCGCCAGCCACCCTCGTTGACCAGGATGCCAAGGTAGGGGACCTGGGCTACGGGGAAGGCTAGTCTCAGGGAGAAGTCACTCTGATGGTACTTGAGTCCGCACCAGCCTTCCGGCATCCTGCCCTTGACGTAGTATTTGTAGGCATCCTTGGCGGACTTGGGCTGCAACCAGCGAAAATCCTTCTTGCTCCCATCAGGTAGGATGCCGACAGGCCAGGCGAACTCGTCACCGTACGTGCCGAGATTGCCGGTGAAGCTAAGAGTGCCTATGATGCTCTCGACGCCATCCGGCAGGACAAGTTCTGTCCCCTCCTCGATGTTGATCATCATGTGAGCAGCCCACAGGAAATCAAAATCAAAGGAGGACAAGTTGGTGAGTCGGTAGTCAAGGTGCAAGATGGAATCCTCCCGGAAGCTTATCCACTTTTCCAGCTCATAGGGGAAGCGCACGCCGTGGACGGCGAAATAGAGCTTCTCTCCGTCCACCTGATGACGCCAGGGCAGGCTCCAGACCTCGCCATGATCGGCCATCTTGACGCCTTGCCAAGGGAACCTGTCGTAGTAGCAGGCGTCGATGGTGGGAAACATGTCATCGAAACCTGTACACTCCCCATCCACATAGTCGCCGTCGAAGGGCTGCAACAGGTATTCCTGCCCGGCTCGCTGGACCATGAGCTCGTAGCCCCGTGGCTTATATACCAAGGAGGCCATCTTGGCCCCAATGTGAGGTAGAAACTGTGCACGAATGCACTCCGACTCTATAGAGACCGCCGGCTGGTCCTTGTAGTGCGATTCATAGATTTTACCCGCCATACTCAACCTCTAGCTCCCGCGACGGCTATCAAGCAGAAGCGCCTCAAAGCTACCGTGCGCCTTCAGGAGGGGTATACTCAATGGCCATCTTGGCCGTCAGTCCTCCGTCAAAGAGGAGCAGGTGCCCGGTCATAAATTCCGAGGCATCTGACATTAAGTATGCCGCCAGGTAGCCTACATCTTCGGGTAGGCCAACACGTCCCCAGGGGACTAGCTTGTTCCCGACTTCCCGGGTGTAATTTGGGTCAGCTTTGAAGTAGCTGGGCACTTCAATCGTCCCTGGTGCTACCACGTTGACGCGGATGTGCATGGGGCAGAGCTCCACGGCTAGTTCACGACTAAATGCGTTGATCGCCCCCTTGGTTCCCGCGTAGACAGAATGTCCTACGAAGCCGGCAACCCCGTGAACCGAGGACATGTTGACAATGCTGCCTCCTGCCCAGGGCCTTTCGAGAACGCTGGCGCAGTTCCTGGCCCCGCTCAATCATGTAGGACACAGCCCGCTGGCAGGTAAAAAACTGACCACGAATGTTCACGTTGTAAATCTTGTTGAAAACCTCCTCCGTCACGTCCTGGAAGTTCATCGTGATTGTGACACCGGCATTGTTAAACAAGCCGTCCAACCCCCCCAGGAATTTCACTGCCTCGTCCACAACCCGATAGCAATCCGCGGCCACTCCCATGTCCGCCTGAATTGCGGTTGATCGCCGTCCCATGCTTATGATCTCTGCAACAACGTCCATTGCCCCCTGGGCGCTACTACGGTAGCTGATTGCTACGTCTGCTCCTTGTCGGGCCAACTCCAGGGCTACCCCACGCCCGATGCCGGTTCCAGCGCCTGTAACCAGGATTAACTTCCCTTCCAGACTAAATATATTGTTTGTCATGGGTTGGTCCTCTCGAGTTTGCTTAGGCTGGTCGATGACTGCTTATAAAATAGTGGCCAGTCGCCAGATGCCAGTCGTCAGTCGTCAGATACCAGAAGGTGCGTATGGCGTAATGCGTAAAACGCAACACGCAATACGCAACACGTTTCACGCTCGACGCTCCACGCTCACCGCTCGACGCAATTTTCGTCCTTGGTGGTGCGCGCCGCGCGCTCATGGTGACTGCTTATAAACGAACAGCTCACCCTGCGTCATTAATACCGTTTTCACTTCCGGAGCGAATCTCCTGCAAGCTTCCAGGAACTCTGCCGGATTCCCATGGTGCAAGGGGAACATCCAGAAGTGGCAAGGGATGACGACCTTTGCGCAAGCATCGTGGGCCAATTTGGCCGCCTCAACCCCATCCAAGTTGCCAAAAGCGCCGTTGATTGGGGGTAGGATGATATCAACAACGTTTTCCTCAAACATATCTTGCCACATATCAGGACGATAGGCGCTGTCGCCAACTTGCCAGACTCGTATACCTCCAAAGTTGAACAGGATGCCTATCGCATCGGGGGCCAGTTCTCCATGATCGGCATACACGCCGGTCAGGCTGAAATCACCCAGGTTCAGTGTTTCGCCCTGGTGAAGGATCGTGAATCGATCTTCGGGCACACCGGCTTTTCTGTAGTATTCCCGGCAATCCGGTGCACCAATGAAGTGAATACGAGGGTTCTCCAACAGAATGGGTAGTGCGTCAGCATCCAGATGGTCCTGGTGAGAATGGGTGCTAACAACGTAGTCCGCCTCGACCTCATGCGCTTCAATCAACTTGGGCATGATGCGCTTGAAACCGAGGCCGTACTCCGGGAGAGCTCGCTGGACGTAATCAGTCAGGTAGGGGTCTGTGTAGACGATTCTCCCAGCCGACGTCTTGAACACAAACCCGGCTTGGGCGAGCCAAAAGACCGCCAGGCTTCCCGGTTCAACGCGGGTGTCTTGTATCTTCTTTGACAGGATTTCCATGTTCTCCATGCTCCGGCATTCATTATTTGGCTAGGCGATCTCTAATCTAAATCGGGAGCGTTGCCCCGTTCCAGAGACTGGGAACGAACCCGAGTAGCGGCCAGCATGACACGATATTCGCTGGCTTCGGCCTTCGTGAACTCGTCGGCCACTCTCCCTTCTGCCAGAACTACAAACCGGTCGCACATGGCGAGCAACTCTGGTAACTCCGATGAGATCATAACAATCGAGATGCCCTCCTCAACCATTTCGAGCATGAGTTTGTAGATTTCGTTCTTTGCACCAATATCGATGCCCTTCGTTGGCTCGTCCATCAGCAGAATCTTGGGGGTCGCCATCAGTACTTTGGCCAGGATCACTTTCTGTTGGTTGCCACCACTCAGATTAACCACCATTTGTTCAATGGAGTGTATCCTTATCCCCAGCTTCGCTGCCTGTTCGCTGGCAAGACGTTTCTCTTTTGAGAGATTCAGAAAACCCGAAGAGGTAAAGGATTGGAGGCTGTTCACTGTTATATTCGGCCTGATCTGCAAGTTTGGAAGCAGACCGTCTTTTCTGCGGTCTTCTGTGATCAAGCCAATCCCCACTCGTTTGGCATCGGCAGGGCTGTGGATCTGGACTTCTTTCCCGTTGACAAAGATCCGGCCGGTGTGCTTCATTCTGCCCACGATCGCATTTACCACTTCACTTCGGCCCGAGCCGACCAATCCAGCTAGCCCAAGGATTTCTCCTTTGCGCAGTGAGAAGCTAACCTCCTCCACCACGTTTCGATTCGCAATCGTCGGATGCGGCATGGTCAGGTTCTCTACCCGCAAAACTTCTTCCTCCACAATGCCAGAATGCCGGTGTGGATAGAGATTCTCGATCTTCCGCCCTACCATGGCCGTGATGATATCTGCTTCATTGAAGTCCTCACGTTCAAATTCTCCAGTCACTTCTCCGTCGCGCAACACGGTGGTGTGATCGGCTAACTGAAAGATCTCCGCAAGTTTGTGGGTGATGAAGACACACGTAACTCCCCGACTACGGAGTCCTTCTAGGTGCGAGAACAGGTTTTCGATTTCGTGCAATGCCAACGAAGAGGTCGGCTCGTCCAAGATCAAGATACTTGGATTTCTATACAAAGCGCGAGCGATCATCACCAACTGCTTTTCTGCCGCCTTGAGACGGGAGACCATCGCTCCTGGATCAAGCAAGATGTTGTATTCATCCAGCAGATCGGCCACCCGACTCTTGACCGAGCGCATATTCACCAGTCGGCCGTTGCCGTTTCCCCAGCGCCCAACAACGATGTTTTCGGCAACCGTCAGTTGGTCGAGCACGAGGATCTCCTGAGGCACAATCCCAATCCCTTGATCCAGGGCATCTGATGCAGATCTGAGCTCCAATACCTTGCCATTAAGAACAAGGTCTCCTTCGTAGCTCCCCTGAGGGTAGATCCCGGACAGGATTCTCACCAGTGTGGATTTCCCGGCACCGTTTTCACCAACTAGGCCGTGGATTGTTCCCTTCTTTACCCAGAGGGTCACGTCGTTCAATGCGACCACGCCTGGAAAACGTTTGGTGATGTGTCTCATCTCCAACAAGTATGGTTCGTCCATATAGCTCCCTGCGGCCTTTCCTTCCCTGGACAGTGATGTCGTAAGCACTGAGAGACAAGAACTAGCTTTGGTTGAGGGTTATGGGAGCGCAATAAACGCTCCCATTAACCTCGCTTATGGCAACGAGACTTAGCGGTTGATGCCCGCTTCGGCCCGGTCGTTGAATGCGTAATACTTCTGAAGGTCACCGGCTTTGATGATCGGAGCAGGCAACAGGTTGCGGTACTTGATCTGCTTACCATCCAGGACTTTACCGAGCAGTCCCACCGCAGCGTAGAACTCCCCATATAGTGGCTGAGCTACCAGGGCATACACCTTACCCTCTTTCACCAGGTCCAGGTTCGGGCGGGTGTAATCCATGCTGATGATCACCAGATCACTTTTGTTGGTCTCATCTGCAGCCCTAGCCCAGGTGGTTGGACCATTCCCCGTGGTCGAGAAGGCCCCGCTGATGTCCGGATTTCCTTGAATGATCGCCACGGCCTTCGCAATCGCCTGTGCCTGGTCAAAGCCCTCCTCCTGAGGTTCCAGTACCTTGATGTCCGGGTACTTCTCATTCAGCGTGGTTCGGAAAGTCTTTGCCACCAGGTTTTCGGTCTCGTTGAAGCTGCCTACGGTGACAGCCACCGTGCCTTTGCCATCCAGCTTCGCACCCATCGCTTCGGCAGCTGCTTTCGCATACGCCACCACGTCTGCCCCCACCACCGCTGTCAGGCCAGATTTCTCCTGATCAAAACTGGTGAAGTGCGGCGTGACCACGGGAATGCCCTTCTCTTTGAACTTTTTGATGGTCGGGAAGAAGCTGTTATCTACTGCATACAGTACAACCCCATCATAACCCTGAGCCATCGCCTGCTCTGCCAGTGGGATCATGTCGACAGGGCTGGTGCTGTCGGTCAACAGCATGTCACATTGATACCCCAGGTCCTTGCAGCCATCTTGAAAGCCTAGCTGCATCAGACGGTGAACCGGATGGCCCTTCAGAAATTGGATCAACGCTATCCGGTAGGGCTTGGTTTTGACCACAGGAGCAGTAGTCGGAGCTGCAGGGGCGGTGGTTGGAGCTGCAGGGGCAGTGGTCGGAGCCACAACTTCCTTGGTCGGTTTTGGTGTTGAGCCGCAGGCGGCTATCACCATGCTAAAGATGCTAAAGATCACCAGCAGCGCAATGATGCGCCAATTTCGCGTCTTCATCCTCTTGCCTCCTCGCTGTTTGCTAGGAATACCATACTATCTCACAGTCTCTGCAAAGTGCATACGTGATCGTATGAGACCACCTCCTTTCAAGGGCTAACCTCTCCCGCACACGTTGACTGCCAAACAGACTAACAAACCCGCTTCAACAGATACTTATGATGCAGCCATCTTGGACTTGCGCCGAAGAACATCTATGGCCACCGCAATAATCATTATGACACCCACGGCAACGGTCTGCCAAAAGGGGTTAACACCAACCAGCATCAAGCCACTTGTAACCACCTGCATGATGAACAAGCCAATTATTGCCCCTGGGATGGAACCTGCACCACCGAACAGGCTCACCCCACCGATCACAACGGTGGCAATCACAGTCAGTTCCCAACCCAGTCCGATGGTGGGGTTTCCTGTGATGATGCGCGACATAAGGAGCATCCCCCCTACAGAAGCAGACAGCCCACTTATTACAAAACCGGCCAACTTGATCGCAGCGGGATTGATACCAGCCAGACGAGCAACCTCTGGATTCCCACCAACGACAAATAACTTTCGGCCATAG